>DAHXLZ010000316.1 GCA_027365715.1 Methanomassiliicoccales archaeon
GTTTACAATTTCCGGTTCGCCGCTCCTGAGGACGCGCCCGACTATTCCGCGTGACAGCGAGCTTGTCCTGCCTGTATGCGGAATGCGTGTGTATCCTCTGGATATACCGATTGTTTCCTTCCCGGATGACAGATTGCGCAATGCAAAAACAGCCATTGGTGAATTCGTGATTGCCGCTGATGCATCGACAATCCGTTTCAGGATCCTGTCGGTGTTTTCTGCCTGCGATATGTGTTCAAGCAGTTCCCGGACGTAGCCGATGAGCATGCTGTCTGTCTTTGCTGTCAGGAGTTCGCGTATCAGAGATGTCTTGATATTGAGATACAGCGAAAGGTCCATCAGAGTGAATAAGAGTATTCCTTTCATCGTGCGCGGCGATGGAATGGCGAATATGACGAAACACTGGCAGGCGCCATTCTCATCCTCGGCAGTCATAATATAGTAAGTTCTTCCGGCGCTTTCCGGAAAGAGTTTTAACAGCATATCCGAAAATGGAGCCTGGCTGATTTCATATATGTATTTTGCAACCGGCTTTGACGCTGTCAGCATGGATTCCAGCAGGCCGGAGGGGAACACCACACGCGCTCCCCCGCCGTCATCCAGCCTGTGAAAATTGTGTCCCTCTCCGAAGTATGCGGCACTCATGGCGTTGTCCAGCTTCCTGATGAAGACGTTTACTGCAGCTACAGCCTCCCTTGCCGACGATGAGCTGAAAATTGAGGAACAGACACCGTAAAGCTGTTCAGACCTGTTCTCCAGCCGGGATACTCTTTCCATAAGCTGTCCGTCCACAATCCGGGACATGAATGTCCTCAGGAGCATTCCGAACACGCTGCTCATTCTGTTCCATGCTGCAAGTTCAGACGGCAGGACTACGGGCCACCTCATTCTGATGATGACCGCCCATGCATGCCCGTTGCCGTCAACAATCGAAATTGCCAGCCTTGAGCTGTCGTTGATTACGAACCTGATGCCCAGAGAGCCAACAGCATCACGGCACGCCTCTGCTTCCGCCGCAGTTGAGGCATCCGGATGCGCTGAGACGGCGGGGCTGTCACCTTCTGCTGCTGAACTGACGAAAAGTTCCTCCTCTGAAAATACCGAGTAGCTCAGAATATATCCTTTCGAGACAAGAGCGCTGAATATGCCGTCAATCATTTCCGAAGCACCGCGCTGACTCCGGCGAATGGAGGTGAGAACGGCGTCATCGATAGATTCGACAAGATCCACCCAGAAGGCATAAGAGTTAAATTCGTGCGATATGAGTTCAAGTGCTGCCGAGAAGGCGCGTGATGCGATGTCCTCAGCTGCGTCCTGGCAGGAACCTTCAGATTCCAGTAATACTGCAACGCGTCCGTTGCTGCCAGAACCGATCGGAACGACGGATATGCTTACCACGCTGTGCTCTCCAGCAGCCGACTTGGTCTTTCTGACGCTGCTCCCTTCCTCCAGTGCGAGCTTTACAGCATCATCTATTTCCAGGTTGATGCCAGAAGGGCCGGCGAGACATACAGTCTGAAGTTTCCCGGGCACAGGCGAAACAAGTGAGACGCTCACAAGGCCGAATTTACTCCTTATCCACTCGGCAATAGACGATAAATTGTATTTTGTTGATAAGTGATCGCTCCGATAAGACAGAAACTTCGAAAGCTCAAGATTAATTTCGAGCGCCGTCACAGCTTCTGAGCGGCTGAGTGAAGAATCGGCAACAAGAGCGGCCGTCTTCTTCAGCAGACCGATAATCCTGTCCCAGCCGGGCATGTCTGTGTCCACATCGCGCAGTTCAATTGAACCAATTGCTTCCCCTCCGGAAAAGAGCGGGAAAGCATATTCAATACCGGATCGCCCTTTTTCGACGGAGTGGCCGGGCTCACTCCAGTCCAGTCCGGTCTGAAGGCATATTGCGGCCGGGACATCACCGGTGAGTCTGATTTCCTCCATGAAGCAACTGGCATCTTCCGGATACTGGCAGAATCTGACAAGTGATTGTCCCGAAACAAGATAGAGGCAGGCAGCGGAGGCGCCTGTTGCTGAAACGGCCGCACTGACAAAAGACTGAGCAGGATTACTTCCTTCAGATTTCTCTCCGTAATCAGCCGGTCCTGCCACATATTTCATAAGAATCGACCTGAAGCGGAACTCACCGGTATTCTACCGTCAGGTCATTGCATCAGGAAAGTTTATAAGAATTACTTTCTGAATACCATGACAGGGATTCGAAAGACAGCCTGCACAACCTTGTTGCGTTTTTCGCACTGAATTACCCGCCAAGTTTTTAGTCATTCCCGGCAATGTTCTTTCAGAGTGCTGAAATATGGGAGTGAGAGACGTTGTCAAATCCTGGTTGATTTGGCCGTTCAGGGGGCTTTGAGATGGATAAGCAGAAGTCAGGTCGGAGAAATACATACACACCTGCGGATGCTCCACAAGTCCGCAGCTCTGTGACTCTGTCTTTAAACAGTCTGGAAACGGGCAGTGAGCAGAGTCCAAAAACCTTCCTGACAGCCCCGATGCGGGCATACGGGGCAACGCAGCCCGGACGGGACCTGAGGGTTCCCGTCGTTTCTGCGGAATATCGACGAAAAGTTGACAGAGACGAGTGAGATGAAGAGAAGTGCTGCCGTAGTCGGTTATGAATGCCTCTTCGATTCCCCTGTGGATGAGTGGCATCTCTCACCGTCTGTGATCGGGCGTATAGCAAAAATGATGGAGACAGAAGGCATAGTCTTTGACCGCGAAAGGCTCTCCATTCTTCTGCACGAAACGCTTGAGAAGAGGAAGAAAAGAGCGATGGAGACAATGGTTGAAACCAACCTGAGCGATATAGCGGCTTCTGTTCTTGCAGATCTGGAGATAAACGACCCGTCTATGGAACGGCGGATTCTTGATACGGTGTCGGAGCATTACATAACACATTCAAAGGCAAAGCAGGGAGCTGTGGGGCTTCTTCAGCGACTGAAAAAAGATGCAAAGGTCGGGCTGCTCTGCAATGTGCCGCTCGGTATACCGCACAGCATAATTTATTCGCAGGTGAGAGAGGAGGGCATGATGGAGTTGCTGGACGATATGCAGTTTTCGACTGAAATGGGGATGAGGAGGCCACACGCAAGACAGTTCAGGTTCTCACTGAGCAACCTCAATGCCGATCCTGCAGAGTGCGCCGCAATTACATCAATTGCCGGGGACATGGACACGCTTAAGAGACTTTCATTCGGCGACATACTGGTGGTTGGTACGGAAGCAGACGGTCACGGCAAATCGGCAGGCACGATTGATGAACTCTACTCGCTGCTCTGAGCTTATTCCCACTCGATTGTGGAAGGCGGTTTGTTTGTTATGTCATACACCACCCGTGTTATTCTGGAACCGAGCCTGTTTGTAATTTTTGTGGAGATATCCTCAAGGACGCTGTGTGGTATATCGGAAAAACGGGCAGTCATTGCATCAACCGACTTCACAGCCCTTACAACCACTGTGTCGCCGTACGCCCTGACATCACCCTGAACCCCGACGCTCTTCACTGGTATGAGAACGGAAAAATACTGCCACGGCAGAGCCGAAAGTCTTCCCTCTGAGTGTGCACGCTCTATCTCCTCCTCAACAATTGCACACGCTTCCCTTTCAAGCTCGACCCTCTCCCTGGTTATGGGACCCAGTACGCGGACGGCCAGTCCCGGTCCGGGAAACGGCTGTCTCTCGGCCACTTCCACGCCGAGGTATCGTGCTACAGCCCTCACCTCATCCTTGTAGAGGTCCCTGACAGGCTCAATGAGCTTCAGCTTCATGAGCTCCGGCAGGCCGCCGACATTATGATGGGACTTTATTCTGTCCCTCAACGACCCTCCGCTCTCAATCCAGTCCGGAGCAATGGTTCCCTGAACAAGGAAGTCTGCGCCGAATGATTCCGCCTGCTCTTCAAACACCTCTATGAATTTCCTTCCGATTATAGTCCTCTTTGTTTCGGGATCTGAAACACCTTCAAGTTCTTTCAGGAAGGATTCTGACGCGTCCACAATTCTGTGGTTAAGGGCGAGTCTCGAAAACATCGATGTCAATTTTTCCGTCTCCCCCTTTCTCATGAAACCGGTGTCCACGTAAACGGCAAGCAGCTTCCCGCCAACTGCCCTGTTCACCAGCGCTGCAGCGACAGTGCTGTCCACGCCGCCGGACAGGGCGATGATTGCCCTGCCTGTTACATCGGCACCAATTTTAGCGACCTGATCACTGACAAACCCGGCAACATCCATCTGAACCGACCCTCAGACGCTAGAAAGGGCAGATCGTAATAATAGGTCTCCAGGCCGGAGGATGCTCATGTCTTCATTATCGCGAAGAGGAAGACGAGCACAGCTATGACTGCGCCTATAATTGCAGCGAGTATGCTGAGGAAGGCTCCCCATATGACATCGGCAAGTCCGGGCTGCGTGTAATTATAGTACTGAGCAATGGTGAGCCACAATATTGCGACAACTAAACCAACAACGAGGAGTACTGCGCCGACTGCACGACTCTTTCCTGTTCCGAAATATGATGTAAAGGCACCGGCCAGAACCATGAAGATGCTGAATGTCAGCAGCAGTATGGTGGCAAAGTTGCCGAAATTCTGGGGCGGTATAGCGTTCGAGGCGGCGACAAGATAAATTACAGATGAAGGCAACATATTATCATTTCCGGTTAACAGTTCGCTCTTTAAAACTTTATCCCGGTAAGCGTCTTGGTGTCTATGACTCCCTGAATTGCCCTGATCTTGTCGACGACCACCTGCCCCAGCAGATTAAAATCCTCAGCCTCGATCTTTGCTATGAGGTCATATTCGCCGAAGAGCGGATGAAGTTCCACTATTTCTTTGACCTTCAGAAGCTCATTGTATACTTCATGCTCTTTTGCCGGAGCAGTACTTATGAGCACAAAACCTACTGCCATTTTAATTCCTCGCACATATAGTTGACATGGGATTTAAAATGTTATGCCCTCCCTTCTCCAGGAAGTGTTGCCATTGGCATCCGCAGCATATACAGAGATTTCGGCGCTTCCCTCTGCGAGGGCTAACTGGTATTTTTCGCGTCCCCTGAGCAGAGAGAGGGCATCGGCACAAAGCGTTCTCACGCTCCCGGAGATAATGGCTCCGGCAGCGCATGGAGAGAAATTATCAGTGCCGGTGACAGTTACCGACGCTGTTCTGCAACCGTAGTCCGGCCGGTGATACTGCACTTCAATCTCAGGAGGTGTGTTGAGCCTGCAGAGTGATGACACTCCGGCCGCTTCCGCTGATGAGCCGGATGCGTCAGGCAGGACGGAAACTCTGATGAATTCTGCTGATTTGAGTTTGGTCTCAGAGTGAATCATAGCCAGTGCATCTTTGCCCACGCCGCCGCAGACCACAATTATGCGCCCGGCGTACTTTTCGGGCACATCCTGTTCGATCCTCTGAATGAGTTCTGACGCGCCGGTGACTGTGCCACTGATTACACCTTCATGAGGCAGAACAATGAGTCTGCTGTCTGCACTGCAGTCCTTCCTGTCCATCCCAAGGCAGCGTGCGATCCCCTCCGCAAACATCTTATCAGCACCATCTGCGGTGAAATCACAGGTGAAAAGACCGCAAGTCATCGCGCGGTACTCAGAGTCAGCGGAGGTTATCTGCATTTTAATCCTTCTGTTGAGTAACTTCATTCCGGTTTGCGATATGTCAGAAACAATCCATCTGCGCCCCAGTCTCTCCGCAACAGCGGCAGTAGTACCGCTCCCTGAAAAGAAATCCGCAACCAGGTCCCCGGGCAGCGAAGATGCGTTTATGATTCGTTCCAGAAGCGCTTCAGGCTTCTGGGTGGGATAGCCATTCCTCTCCTTTGCCTGGCTGTTGATTATCGGTATTTCCCACACATCTTCCGGAACCTTGCCAAGCTGGTTTATTTTTGTCGGCCTGCCGAACGACACATCTCCTCTCTTAGCCTGATTCAGAGTGCCGGCGCTGTATTCATCCCTGACGGCGTCTGTGTAGAATCTGTGCTTCTCCGCATTCCTGGCATAAAGAAGAATTGTGTCATGCTTCTTCTTGAATCTGTCCCTCACTGTTCCGCCCGGATCGTGGTAATGCCAGATGATCTCATTCAGGAAGTTGCGATATCCGAACACTTCATCCATTATCATTCTGACGTAATGGGCCGCGTGCCAGTCTATATGAACATATATCGAGCCGTCGGGTCTGAGGACCCTCCTCATCTCCAGGAGGCGCGGTCTTATCCATGAAAGGTAAGCAGACAGCCCCCCCTTCCACATGTCTGAAAACATGGTGTCGCTGCTGCCGTTCCTGCCGTAGTGCCTGTTAGTGAAGAATGGCGGATCGGCGTAAATCAGGTCAATGAAATCAGAGGGAATGTTCCTCAGAACGGACATGTTTTCTCCGGCTATCCCTGTCCTCCTGGAATCCGCAAGTGCATGCACCTTATTCGTACTGCTTTCAAACAGGAGAGGCAGCATGTTCGGTCCGGACGGATGAAGCTCATCGGCCATGATAGGCTTCTGGATGTCAACTCGACATGAATACTTATTTGCTGCCAGTGAGCTTCAGGATATTTCGAAATAACCAGGCGGGTAGACTCAACGGACAGATTTTTTCCTTCCAAAACTGACTCAGCGGCTATTGATTCATGGGGCAGTGCGATATTTAGCACTCATGCCGCAGATTGGCACCAGGCTTATAAGTGTTATAAAGACACGGTTGCGGCTTGTTTCGGTTGCAGATGCGGGATGGAACACGGTTCCATCACGATAAACAGCTTGCT
>DAHXLZ010000016.1 GCA_027365715.1 Methanomassiliicoccales archaeon
GGCTGTGGGAGGTTGCAATCAACCCTCTTCCGGGCTTGCCGGAAACCGATGTCAGCCGCGGCTATGACAAATCTGTCGAGGAAGCGGATTCACGATTCTTCCCATGCTCAAGGAAGAATGTTCTTATTCATGCCTCGCGCAGAAAGGGATCGGAGGTTGTAATACACAGGGACGGACATGGCAATGTAGACGGGTATCTTTTTGCTGTTTTCGTCGACAATGAGTACGGTAGCGAAGTTGCGCCATTTATTTGCAAAAGGGATGATGTTGCAACGATGCTCGGTGCGTCTGGAGCAGGAAACGGCGTCATACATCTTTATACGCCAGAGGAGAACATGGATGCAGTTGAACGGCTCGGAGTGCCATTCCAGCGAGTCCGAAGGATACACAGAGGTTATGCTGGTTCTCCGGAATGTCTTCCGAATCTGGGGCCTGAAGTAATGTCGGCAGGCTTTCTCGAAACAGGATGAGTGCAGAAGATGGCTGAATCATAATGGTCTGGCACTGGGCGATTTAATGAATTTTTAATACTCGATTACAATAGATGGGTTCAGGGATGTAAGGCGTTGACCGTAAGGATTTACAATACACTGACACAGAATGTGGATGAAGTAAAAGGCAGGGGACTCAATCCGCGTAATATTAATATGTATGTCTGCGGACCAACTGTCTATGACTCCCCTCATGTTGGGCACGCGAGAAGTTATATATTTTTTGATGTTCTCAAAAGAACCCTCCTTCTGGATGGTTACAGAGTAAAGCATCTTCAGAATTTTTCGGATGTGGACGAAAAGATAGACAACATGGCAAGGAAGGAGGGAATCAGGCCAGATCAGGTTTCAAGAAAGTACGCGTCTGAATTTATAAAGGACATGGACACACTGAACGTTGTTAAGCCGGACTACTATATCTGGACTTCGGACGAAATTGAAATAATGCGCCGCATAGCGCTCAGTTTCCTTGACCGCGATCTTGTCTATGAGGCTGGTGGTAATTACTACTTCCGGGCCGGCAAAGGAGGAGGCTTCGGCAGCCTTTTGCATAACAGTCTGGCAAATCTGATAAGCGGAAACGAGGCCGACACATTTCCATTTGTGAAGAAAGACCGGGAGGATTTTACTATATGGTTCGGCAAATTTCAGAGGACAGCTGAAGGCATTCAGACCGGCCGCCCTTCATGGAATCTGGAGTGCTTTTCCATGGTTCATAAGGTATTTGGCTGTGAGCTGGATATCCAGGGCGGCGGCAACGACCTGATATTTCCGCATCATGAAGTAGGCTCAGTCATGTCTAAAGCCTACTGTCACGTCGAATTCGCAAATTACTTTATTCACAACGCATTCGTTACTCTGAAACAGGACAAGATGTCCAAGTCAACGAATAATTTTGTCTCCACCAGAACTCTCCTTTCGAAATTCAGTACGGAATCAATCAGGCTCTACATGCTCTCCGCTCATTTCAGGAAAAATATTGAATTCAGCTTTGAATCGCTGAGGAAATGGGAAGAAATCGCATCTCTTTTAAGAAAAAAAGGATCAGACAGCGGCGTTATTTCCGGCTCACCGGAAGTGTGGCCGGATGAGGCCGGTGACTCAACAGGCTCATGGCAGGATTTCATGAATTCATTGAGGAATGATGTGGATACTGAGAAGGCTGTTGTTCAGTTGAGCCTGGCTGCGCGTAATGATGAGGCTTTTTCCGGAAAAGAAGGCAGAGCTGATTTCAGGCTTATGTGCGCGGCACTGGGCCTCTTCGGATTCCGGATAGGTTTAGGATAACGGGTGCATGCAATCGGCAATGCCCGGGGCTGACTTCATACATTTCGAACATTCTGGTCTGTTGTCCTTGCCCCGCACGTCCTTTCCAGCATGGCCAGCTCTCGTGTGGTCAGCGCATTAGGATCGACATTTATGAACATGTTGCATCCATAACTGAGTATTATGTCTCCGATCTGGTTGATACATTTGAGAACGGTGTTAAAGTCATTCTCAGCTATCAGGTATTCAATGCCATCCAGGAAAAGCGCAAACTTCTTGCCCGAGTCTGCAATGTACTTCACCATTGAAACCAGGCGGCCGAGTGAGGAGGGAGAAAGTTTTCCTTCGCCTATCATGTTTGTCAGCCAGTAATATTGTGAATTTATGAATATGGAAAGGGACATTATTTTCTGTGGGTATGTCCTGCTTATCGATATGAATGGAACATCGCATGGAATACATGACTCAATGAAACCGAGCGCTTCCTCAGTATGCCTGAATCGAAGTACATGAATGTCTCCGGGCTTTGAAGAAATCTGTTCCACATCGTTTTGTTCGTCACTAACTGCTAAGCTGTCCATCCCAATCACCTGAAGAGTTTTCAGTTTCACTTAGAGTGCAGTTATGGCTATTGAATGGATTATATAAACAAGATACAGCCAGATTATTAACATTGATAATGTGGTCAGAAATGCCAGAATATCCAGTCTGTGTTATCGAAACATCAATTCCTGAATACCGAATGCCCTGCGAAACCCAGTTCCGGATAATTTCTTTCAATTTCCAGCAGTCTGTTGTACTTGGCGACTCGCTCTCCCCTTGCTGGTGCTCCAGTCTTGATCTGGCCTGTCGCAACTCCAGTCGCAAGATCTGCGATAAAATCATCGGCTGTCTCTCCAGATCTGTGGCTTACAACTGTGTTCATTCCAGCTCCAATGGAGATCAGGGTGCTGTCAACTGTTTCAGAGACGGTTCCTATCTGATTGAGCTTTATCAGAACCGCATTCGTCGACTTTTTTTCAATTCCCTGCCTTATCCTGGCGGCATTTGTCACATACAGATCGTCACCGATAATTTGTAATTTCTTTCCAGCCGCAGCATGGAATGCTGCGAAATCATCAAACGCCTCTTCGTCGAACGGATCCTCTATTGAAATGAGCGGATACCTGGAGGCTAGTGAAATGTAGTGATCTGAAAGCGCGGGCGCTGTCAGATCCATGCCGTCAATGTGATATATCCCATTCCTGTAAAATTCAGAAGCCGCTGCATCAATTGCAAGATAGACTTCCTTACCCACCGCATATCCTGCTTCGGCAATCGCGACCAGTATGGCATCAAGAGCTTCTGAAGTCTCAGCCACCGGCGGCACGAATCCGCCTTCATCTCCTATGTTTACTGCAAAAGGACCGTATTTCTTCTTCAGGTAAACCTTCAACGCCTGGTATATTTCGGCAGCGCATCTCAACGCATCAGAGAAACTCTTGAATCCAGAGGGCACGATCAGGAACTCCTGAACTGCTAGTTCCCCCCCGGCATGAACTCCTCCGTTTATTATGTTCAGAAGGGGCACTGGAAGGATCGGGCTGCGGCCGGAGAAAGCTGACAGAAATTGAAACAGTTCGGTGTTGCCTTCAGATGAGAAAAGCCTTGAACACGCCATTGAAACACCAAGTATTGCATTGGCACCCAGTGCAGACTTATTTGGCGTTCCATCACACGCAATCATTGCCGCATCAATGTCACGCAGGCTTGCAAAGTCCTTTCCAGCAATGGCACTGGCAATTGCGCCGTTGACATTAGAGACCGCTTTCGTGACACCTCTGCCGCCAAATTTGCTGCCTCCATCCCGTAACTCAAGTGCTTCGTGTTTCCCCGTGCTTGCACCGGAAGGAACCGACGCTCTAACTGATAGCCTGCCACTGAAGGCATTTACCTGCACAGTAGGGTTTCCTCTGGAGTCCAGAATCTGGCTTGCTTGAATCTTGTCTATTTTTGTCATTATGTCTCATCCTTCCTCAAAGTATCTTTGTTGTTTCACACGTCTTCTTGTCAAAATCACTTGACCTTGACGGCCTTTTTTCTTCTCTCTTTTGATGACATTCCAGTTGTTTTTTCAAGGAATCTGTTGTATCTGGCAATTGTGTCTGAAGCAGATTCATTGCTCGCGTTCTTGCTGCTTTCCGTCTCAACGCAGAGTTTACCATTTTCGCTAATCCAGCACTCAAGTCTGCTGAGTGCTCCAAAGGATGTCACTAAATGCCCGTTCTTCTCCTCAGCTCCGCCGAATTCGCTCCGCATTGCCTCCGCTATCGATTCCAGCGAAGTTGTCGATTTGAGTTTCCTTTTTATGTCATATTCCTGCAATTTTATCACCCAGCCAGCCTGAATTGAGTCTGTAATCCTGCTCAGTAACGAACGATCCGAGGCTTGAAAGCATCAGTTCCTCCTCCCACACTCTCTTGCAACCGCACTCCAGATTCTGAAGTACAGATGTGTCTTGATGCCGCGAAAAATCAGCAATCGCCTCCATTATCCGATTGTCACACCTTCCACAATTGTGCGGACCCCTGATGGTGCCAGCGCCTGTGGGCTTGCTCATGACTCTTGTCCCGCATTCAGCCGATCGGCGAAGAACTTCAACGACACTCCAGAGCCATGGCGGTCTGTAGGCTCCCCTCTTCCAGAGGAGTTCCACAACCGTATCCTTCTGTATGTTTGTGGGATTTACTGAAACGGTGTGTGAGTATGGCGCAACTTCTCCGGCTGTCCTTATCGCATCTTCTATGGCGTCGGTCTCAGAGGTGAATGGTGGTTTGAGCATCAGGTAGCTCTTGATTTTGAATCCCCTGGACTGAGCAAGGCGTGCAGTCCTGACAAAATGAGAAAAATTGGACGGCTTGTTGACCGAGTAGTTTAAAATCATATCGTTAGAGCTTTCGAGTCCAACAGCAAGCATGACTCTGTCACTGAAATCCGATAGGTGCTCCAGGGTCGCCGATGTAATGTATTCGTGTCTTGTTTCAACGACTATCCGGTCGACGCGTGAACAGGCATCCTCCAGTATCCTCCTGCGCAATTCAGTTGAAATTTCGAAAGTATCCAGAAAACTGCCTGATGTGTATATCTTCAACACTCTCTGGTCCTTAAGATTTAACGACGCACTCTTATACTGCTTCCAAACGCTTTCAGCTGTCGCAGAGGATGAAGACTCATTTGTATAGCCGCACATGCTGCAGCCGGAGCGTATCGCCCAGGAGCAACCCTTCGTTGCCAGGATCACTACCATCGCCTTGCAGTCTTCACCGTTAATCGACTCTTCTTCTGTCCAGCATGAAACATAGCTATAGGGATCAAGATTCCTTGTTGCCCTGGACCGTTCACTGGTTCCAGCCTCTCTGATGCGGCGTAGCAATGGTTGCGAGAGTGGAACGGCGCGTCCAGACTGTTGCAGCAATGTCATATGGCTGTGACAATCTGAGCAGCGGTAATAAACCTAACTGAATCACAGATCGAAGAAAGTCGCATAATTATTTACATGGTAATCTGATTGCGGTATCTGATGGAAAAGGACGATCGGATGAAAAACATAATCGATTATGCCAAGGAAATTGTCACCGAGACCGAGCTCAAAGAACTGATAAACAGTAACACCAGACCGAGGGCGTATATCGGTTTTGAACCGTCGGGTTACCTTCACATTGGCAGTTTCTTCATCACTTCCAGGATGGTGAATCTTCTGCTTGATGCTGGTTTTGAAGTCACAATATTACTCGCAGACTGGCACGCCTACATAAATGACAAGCTGGGCGGGAAACTGGAAAGCATAAGGAATTGCGGCAAGTACATGGAGGACGCATTTTCTTTTGCAACTGATCACAGGAAGGAACTTTCCTTCGTTTTCGCCTCCGAGCTGATTGGCGTGGACGATTACTGGGCTGAACTGATTCGTAATGCAAAGTCGCTTACGCTTTCCAGACTGAAAAGGGCCATGACCATACTGGGAAGAAACGAAGATGAGGCAGAACTCGATTCTTCTAAACTCATCTATCCATTAATGCAGGTGACTGATATATTCAGACTTCGCGCAGATGTGGCTTATGCAGGCATGGATCAGCGGCGCGCACACATGCTGGCGAGGGAAGTGGCCGAGGAGAGGCACCTTAAGAAGCCAATAGCTATTCACACTCCTGTTCTCTCCAGCCTCAAAGGAATAAGCAGGATGGATCCTGTTTCCAAGATGTCCAAGAGTAATCCGGACACTGCCATTTTTATACATGACAGTCACAGCGAGATTGTACGAAAGATATCAGGCGCGTACTGCCCGCGCGACGATCAGGCAAACCCAATACTCGACATCTGCAGGTATATTGTATTCCCGTATCTCGGAAAACTGGATGTGAAGAGGGAGGACAGATACGGTGGCAATTTGTGTTTCATGAGCTTCGACCAGCTTAAAGAAGAATACGTCCACGAAAGGCTGCATCCAAAGGACCTCAAGTCTTCAACCGCAGAAAGCCTGTGGCAGATTATGGAACCACTATACGCACACTATGCCGATAATCCGGAATTGCTGGAACTCGTGAAGGTTTCTGAAATAACCAGATGACCACGGTGCAGGATATTGATTGAACTGCAATCGATTATCACACGCCCCGGTTAAGGCAATTCTGACGAAGATATATAAACGGCGAGACTTTCGTGACCTGACGTCGGCTGGTGTAAAAAATGACAGTAACACTTGCGGTTCCAAGGGAGATGACGCCCGGAGAGCGGAGAGTTTCAATCGTTCCAGAAGTTGTTGCAAAACTTTCCAAATCCGGCTTCGCAATTACGGTTGAGACGGGGGCTGGTTCATTCGCCTATTATGGGGATGAGGATTATGAGAAAGCAGGTGCGCGGATTATCAAAGACAGGAATGCGCTCCTTTCTGCAGCCAGCATAGTTACCGTCGTTCAACCACCGTCAGAAAGCGATGTAAATATGATGTCTCCGGGCACAGTTGTTATAGGATTTATGGCTCCTTTCAAGAATGTCGCAGGCATAAGAGCGATGAAGGATAGAGGGATAACGGCATTCTCGATGGAGCTCGTGCCGCGAATAACGCGTGCTCAGGGAATGGACGCTCTTTCATCACAGGCGACGGTCGGCGGGTACAAGGCTGCCTTGATGTCGGCAGACAATGCCCCTAAATTTTTCCCGATGCTTACAACCGCTGCCGGTACAATAAGGCCAGCAAAAGTTCTCGTACTGGGTGCCGGTGTTGCAGGCCTGATGGCGATAGCCACAGCCAGGAGACTGGGAGCCATGGTGGAGGCATACGACGTACGTCGCGCTGCCGGAGAACAGGTTCGCAGTCTGGGTGCGAAATTCCTCGAGCTTCAGATTAATGCAGAGGGTGCCGGTGGATACGCAAGAGAATTAACTCCTGAGGAGAAGAAACAGGAGGAAGTGATGGTGAAAGAAGCCGTAGCACAGGCGGACGCCGTAATAACAACCGCCAATGTTCCGGGGCGAAAGGCGCCAAGACTTGTTACGAAAGAAATGGTGCAGAGCATGAAGTCGGGATCAATCATAATAGATCTTGCCGCGGAGTCCGGGGGAAATTGTGAACTCACAAAGCCGGATGAAACTGTAGTTGAAATGGGCGTCTCGATTATCGGACCTTCAAATCTTCCAGGGCAGATTCCTTATCATGCCAGCCAGATGTATTCAAAGAATCTTCAGGCATTTTTGAGCCTGCTTGTGGATAAAGAAGGTAAACTCGTGGAAGACTTCACCGATGAAATACTCGCGTCCAGCCTGCTTGTTCACAAGGGTGAAATCAAGAATAGCACTTCAAGAGAGATGGTGGAGGGAAAGAAGTGATATCTGAATTGTGGATAGCGCTTTACATTGTAATTCTGGCATCCCTTATCGGTTATGAGGTCATATCCAGAGTTCCTGTAATGCTGCACACACCGCTCATGTCAGGTTCCAATTTCATTCACGGCATTGTGCTGGTAGGTGCAATGATTGCACTCGGATATGCGACGACTCCGCTTGAACAGGCGATTGGTTTCATAGCGGTGGTAATGGGTGCACTTAACGTTACAGGTGGTTATGTCGTGACCGAGCGCATCCTGCAGATGTTCGAGAAAAACAAATCTAAGAAGAAGGAGGCATAAAAATGCTCGACGTATTCGATCCGATATACCTGATAGCTGTCTTCTTTTTCATTGTCGGCTTGCACAGGATGAGTCATCCGCTTACCGCAAGGAGCGGAATCGTCTGGGCAGGCGGTGCGATGCTGGTTGCCATACTTGTTACATTTTTCATGCCCGGCCTGAGAAACATTCCTCTTATGATCGTAGCAATGCTAGTTGGTGGCGGTTTGGGCTGGTTCGCTGCCAAGAAAGTGGCGATGACAGACATGCCGCAAATGGTTGCCATTTACAACGGCATGGGTGGAGGTGCCGCAGGTGCCGTAGCCGCAGTCGAGCTTCTCAGCGCTTCTTCTAATCCCGTGTTTGCCACTCTTTCAGTTGCCGGCGCTCTTATTGGGGGAATATCAATTGCCGGCAGCATCGTCGCATTCCTGAAGCTTCAGGGGTGGATAAAACAGAGGCCGATTACATATCCGTTTCAGCAACCGGCAAACATACTCGTGTTGATTGTTGCCCTTGTGATGGGTGCTCTGGTCATCGATCCGGTTATCATCAACCATACATTTCAGCCGCTGCTGCCCTTCTTCGTTTTTGCCATCGGCTACGGTTTCCTGATGACCCTTCCGATCGGAGGCGCCGATATGCCTGTGGTGATTTCTCTCTTCAACGCTCTGACGGGACTTGCTGTTGCAATGGACGGCTTCGCACTGAATAATTTTGCAATGGTAATTGCAGGGACGCTGGTCGGTGCTGCAGGCTCAATGCTCACGCTAATAATGGCGAAGGCAATGAACAGGTCCGTTTCAAACATAATCTTTGGCGCATTCGGTGCAAAGGAGGAAGAGGGTGTTGCAATCGCCGGTTCAATGAAGCCTATTGAAGCCGATGACGTTGCCGTGATGCTTGCTTACTCAAACAGCGTGATTATAGCTCCGGGTTATGGTATGGCTGTTGCGCAGGCGCAGCAAAAAGTCAAGGAACTCATGGACCAGCTGGAGTCAAAGGGAATTCCTGTTAAATTTGCGATACACCCTGTAGCCGGCAGGATGCCGGGTCATATGAATGTCCTTCTGGCGGAGGCAGGTGTTCCTTATGACCACCTCTACGACAGGGATGAGATTAACCAGGAATTTCCGAATACCGATGTCGTCCTTGTTATAGGTGCAAATGATGTCGTGAATCCTGCTGCAAGAAGACAGGGAAGCCCGTTATTCGGCATGCCTATCCTTGATGTCGACAAGGCAAAAAGCGTGATTGTGCTGAAGAGAGGGCAGGGGAAGGGATTCTCCGGCGTCGAGAACGAACTCTTCTATGCCGACAACGCTAAAATGCTATATGGCGACGCACAGGAGACTGTCGGTAAGCTCATCCAGGCACTGAAGAAACTATAGTCGCATACGACGGCTGGAATGCTATTTCGATTTGCCGGTATGCACTGGCGCGGTACCTGTGGTATGGGTTGAATGCGAACCAAGGAATTCCAGGCATTCCGCAGCACAGGAATTCAAGACGGCTTCCATCTCACCATCTGTATTCAGAACGGCTGCTCCGGTATGACCCCCGCTCTTCCCGCCGAATCCGGCTGCGATCCTTTCAAAAAGCGCAACGAGGTTGATCGAAGCGCCAATTCCCGCCGGTCCAGATCTTCCAGTCACCCTGACCGCACCATCAGACTCTGATGCCACAAACGCAACATCGCAGCCTGTCCTGAGAAGTGCTGAAGCGACACTCGATTCGTAGGCGGATGTATGGCTGCAGCATACAATGCAACCTCCCGCCGACCTGAAAACCAT
>DAHXLZ010000029.1 GCA_027365715.1 Methanomassiliicoccales archaeon
TGCAAGCGAGGTGACCTCATATGCACTTACAGTGCTCAATGTCGTGCTGCTTACAAAGAAGAAGAAATTCATTGGCTGCGTGAATGTGATGTTCCTTTCGTAAACTCCCAGATTGTTTGTGGAAAGGTTCATTGTTCCATATGCAGAGTTGTTTGAGATTGCCAGCATGAAATTGTTGCCACCAAAAATAGCTCCGTCAACTGCAACAAAAAGTGTCGTTTCATTCCATGTGCCGTAGAGGTTGACAACATTGTTGCCCGCGCCCCATGGATCTACAAGATTTGCGTAAAGCAGTGCTCCGGCTGGAAAATCGTAAGATGCATTTCCGGTGAAAGTCACATTGCTATATGTGAAATTGGGCATGCTGGCGCCCGACGCCAGTGGAGAATTCAGCGCAGGAGACTTGAGCGAACTCGGTGTCCTGGCACCGGTGTTAACCACTGACAATGCTGTCGTCAGAAACAGCACTACAACTAACGATACTATAATTTTCCTATACAACATCATAAAGGACTGTCCCCCATAGTTTACAGTAATTCGATCCCTGAACTGTTTAAATATGCTGCGACTAACATCTCAGTCAGGCAGGGTAAATTCGACGGCCAGAATCGGTAGCATCTCTATGGTAAATAGAGTGATTATAAATTGCTGGTTATGTAACAAATCTTTCCCCCCCGAAATTATCAACAATAGTGATTTTACTAACAGCTTTTTAAACCTACAAACGTTAACACCTAGGTATGGGCAAATTGGGCAATCAGAAACTGCACGTGCAGAGGGGACCGATTGTCATAGAGTCGTTCCCTGGAATCGGCGGTGTCGCTTCGATCACTGGCCGATACATTATCGATTTCTTCAACCTGAAACCAATGGTGGATCTGGACATAAGAGCGATGCCCCCGGTGACCGTTGTCAAGAAGCACAGGCCGGTGCCGACGATTACGGTTTATGGCGGGAAACTGCCCAACGGAACTAAACTGGCGGTGATAAGGTCTGAACTTCCAGCGCCCGAGAATGCCATCAGGGAAGTCGCGTCGGAAATAGTCAAATGGGCGGAGTCGGCTAAAGCTTCACTTCTCCTTTCACCACAGGGCATGGTCGTAGAAAGTGACGAGACGGAGCACAAGGAGGTTGCAGTTTACGGCACCGCCTCCGGCGAAGTCGGCATGAATATGCTGCGGATAGCCGGGATTGAAATGCTCGAGGAGGGTTATGTTACAGGTATACCTGGTCTGCTGCTTCACGAGGGAATGAAGAACAATCTCAACACAATAGCTCTTCTCACAGAGACAAGCGACAACCAGCGGGATACTGCGGCCGCTGCGCTGATGGTTCATGCCGTCGACAGGCTGTGCCTGAAATACGATCTTGACTGCGGGCCGATTTGCGATGTTGCTGTTCAGATAGAAACAAGGGAAAGCAAAATAAAAAGGGAGGCAAAGTCGGACAAAATGCGCTCCCTGGTGTCGATGTACAGGTAATTGTCTTTTGCAGTTCACTCCTCGATGTGAACAGGTTTCACCCCGAGGCCCTCCAGTATTTCGAAATACCTGGCAGCGTCAAGCTGTTCAGGTGCATATACGCCTGCAGCTTTTTCATTCTCCAGCAGCTGCAGTGCGCCTGCGGCAGCTCCTGTCCCGGTCAGAAATGATGTGCCCGTCACACCGTACTTCCTGTATGACTCGCCGTGGTCGAAGTGGCAGTAAATAGTGTGCTTGACATCCCTTCCTCCCTTTGTTCCCTCAACCTCGACCAGAAGCATCGCCTTCCCTGTTATATCGGACCCAAGTTCAGCGGGCTGTGGGATCAGTTTAAGGGTGAGGTCCCGAGGACTTATTTCCGCCCTTCCGACTTTCAGCTTCTTGTCCGACATGAGCCCAATGCCGTTCAGGACTTCAAGATACTTCAGCGTGTCATCTGTGAGCGCGAGCTTGAAGTCGACATACTGGACACCCTTGCCTATGTTCTTCGGCAGGCTGTATACCTCTTCGTGATTTACGCTGTATATGGGCAGCTCGCCAATACCCTCTGGGAAATTGTAAATCTCCTTGTCGCTCAGATTCGCCATTTTCTGCAGCTTCCCGTCCCTGAATATTGCCGGCTCCTCCATCGTTTCCTGGATGAAAGTCGCGGGAGAGAAGAGACACACGAAGGGATACTTCCTGCTGTTTGCGGTCTCGCCATCTCTTATCTTGATTGACTTGACTGCGTCCATGCTGTCAGCGGCATATTTCGCAGCAACATTGCTTATGCCGGGGTCTTCCCCGACGCCTATGACGGCTGCAGTGCCTTTCTTCTTCCAGGCGGCATTCAGGCGGTACGGCTTGACCGGGTCCTGCAGTGCAAGGTCCACATACTTCACTTTGTGTTTAAGTGCAGATTCCATCAGGAGCGAATTGAACCTTGGCAGCGATGAATTCACGACCATGGCTTTCCGCTTCATCAACCTGTCGACCTGAGACTTGTTGCCTGCATCAAACCTTATTGCCTGCGTTTTCCGCTTACCCACTTTCCTGGAGACCCTTTCAGCCTGCTTCAGATCTATATCT
>DAHXLZ010000038.1 GCA_027365715.1 Methanomassiliicoccales archaeon
ACAGGCTCAGCTCAATGAACGTTTCATATCCTTATGACGATGCGTCTGAAATGCAGCAGAGAAGAGGGAGGGAAGATTTCTTCACCTGAGCTCCGAATTTCATAATTCCTCCGCTCGCGGAGGAATTATAAACCATGATGGAGTTAGAGGGACATCTGTAAGAGCAGAAGGAGGTTGTCCTGATCGAAGAAAAGCGCACCTTTGTCGCAATTATAAAGTCATCCCTGTCCTGCCTGGTGAGCCAGTTTCCCAGAATCTCTTCTGATTTCCCGTCTGCATATACATCCGCAGTGTCGATGAAATTTCCACCTTCGCCACTAAACATGTCGAGTATCTGGTGGCTTGCCTGTTCATCTGCCTTCCATCCGAAGGTCATTGTGCCAAGGCATAATTCGCTGACCCTCACACCGGTGTTGCCGAGATATCTGTAATCCATATTCTTTCTGAAGCGGCATCTCTTACAAAAATGTCGCGAAAAACCATACGGGCGGCCAGTGATGTGGAAATTACTGGACTGTTGAAATTTCGGGACTTATAGCATAACTCAAAAGTTCTGCGGACACCGTTCTGCTGAATCGACGGAAAGATTTTTCACAAGACTTTTGTGGCTTGCTGTAAAGACGTGGTAAACCGCCCTGTCCACCATGTCTGCAATGATTCACTTCTGAGATTATTCGCTTCATGATTGGTACCTGCTGTGTGAATTTCGCTGGCCCTTTCCTGGTTCAAGTCTCGCCATTGGGGCGGCATTCAGGCTGTCAGTAATCAACCGATCGATAATCCTGTGAATGTGTGGCGAAAGTTGAACATCAGACCTCGCCGCAATGATAAGCATTAAGATATTTTTTCGCAACTCTGTATAACCTTTCATCATCCGTGACAAGATCATAATTGTGTTTTCTCGCAGCACTCAAATAAGAAGAATCATAAAATGTAATCCTTTCCCTGACTGCCAGTTCAATCGTTTCCTCCAGGCTGTTTTCCACCAGTTCAATGCTTTCGAACAGAAGGGCCATGGCACTCCTTAATTCACTGAGTTCATCAAGTGATATTGTCTTTCTGATAGTGTGATTCTTCCATAATATGTTTCCAAGCTCATATTCCGCCAACCTGATAGTTGAAGCGCCTGATATCCTGTCGTACTTTTCAGCTATAATGATGTTGAATATGGATGAAGCATCAAAGAGCTTCATCTGTCTCTGTCCTCTCTAATGTCCTCTACAATGTCCCCGATTTTGAGTTTTGCGAAAACTGGTCTGAGTTTTTCAAGCTCCCCTGTCAATTGTTCCATCTTCGCTCTTTTTATCTCTTTCCTGATTGCCGCCTGAATAATCCTGGAAGGTTTCAGTTTCAGTTTCCTCAGATCGTCTCTTTCATCCGCCGTTATCTTTGCTGAGATTACAACGTTTTTGACCACACATGAGATATGTAATACCAATATATAATACTTAAATATTTTACCGTTTGGTTGTGTATTTGGTATTACATCAGAATGCCCAGCAGCTCAGTTGAATGCCGGATATGCGGTCTGACAGGCGTTGTGCAATTAGTCGTTCAGGAAATCACAGCAGATTCCATACGGTGAAAAATGAGGAAAAGGGATTTGAAAAGGTTTAGAACGTCTTTCAGTGTTCCGCCGGATCTATTCTTCCTTTTCCGCTCCTTCAGACGCACCTTTAACTGCCGGAGCCTCTGCTGCAACGTACTGAGAGCCAAGAGCAATCATCTGCTCTATCTCCTCGGTCTTCTGAGCACTGACAACCGATATGGCATAGAATATCAGTGAGACGATGATCACGACAACAAAATCATACGGGAACGGGAATATTCCAATCCCGCCGTATGTGGTCTCACCGAGGTACGACAGCACGAGCAGCGCCAGTATGAACAGCGGAACCCACAGGCCGGATTTCAACGATTTTGCAGTGAAGATGTTGTCGACCTTGGAGGTAAAGTACAGCACTGCGTAGACTACCAGGCCGAAGAATATTGCCGCAGCAATGTACGCAACATACGGCCATCCTGTCCAGTATACGATCAGGGCCGAGCCGACAAACGCGATCGGGCTCAAAATAGAGGCACCTGCAAGTCTGAAAGGCCTCTTGAGCTCCGGCGCGTGTTTTCTCAGCGACATGAGTGCCGAGCCGCCGACAATATATGTGAACACCGTCGCGCCCGAGATGAAACCGACAAGTTTGTACCAGCTCGGGAACGGGAGGAAGAATATGAAGCCCACTACCAGTGAGGCTACAAGCGGTAGTATCGGTACCCTGAATCTTTCATGTATTTTTGTCAGGGCGGCCGGATAATATCCGTTGGCGGCCATCCCGTAAAGCGTCCTCTGGGATGTTCCCAGATATACACTCAGCGTGCCTGACGGAGAGACATATGCGTCAGCATACAGCACATAGGTCAGAAGCACGAGTCCTGCAGATGTCGCCAGGGTGGCAAACGGCGCATCGTACAGTGTCTTGGCGCCCGCAGCTGTTGACAGGGCACCCCAGTTTCCAGTCCCGACACCTATTGAATGCCAGTCAATATGCCCGATAAAAACAACCTGCAGAAGGGTGTAAAGAGCTATGCCTATCAGAACCGATCCGATGGTTGCCCTCGGTATTGATTTCTGCGGCGTTTTTGCTTCGCCACCGTAGTCCAGTGCCTGTCTGAAACCGAGGTATGAGAACACTATGCCAGAAAGAGATATGGAGGCAAACACCATCGGCCATCCGCCATAAAGGAACCCGGTCGGAAGTGAAAAGTTGCCTGCATTGAAACCGACACCAAGCAATATTAAGACTGTTGCCAGCGGTATTATGAGTTTCCACCATGTCACACCTGTGTTGGTTTTTCCCATGATTCTGATACCAACATAGTTCAGTATGAAGAACAGAAACATCAGCAGCATCGCGATAAGTATGCCCACTATGGTGAGCACTCCTGATGCTGCAACCAGACCGTTGATGTAGGTGGAGGCATAGGTCACGACAGCCTCTGCCTCTATCGCAGGGACCGACACTGCAGACAGGAAATACGCCCAGCCGAAGATGTAACCTGCAAAACTGTCATGCGAAAACTGGGCATATCTGACAATTGCACCAGATCTGGGTATCATACCACCCAGTTCTGAGTACACAAGAGCGATCGCCAGCACAATCAGTCCGCCAATAATCCATGCAACAACTGCAGACGGGCCCGCGAGCGAAGCAGCACCAGAGGCAGCAAAGAGCCATCCTGAGCCAATGATTCCGCCAAGACTCAAAAACAACAGGTCCATCGTTGTCAGTTCACGTCTCAATTTTCTGTCGGATGTAGAACTTACCAAAGATTCCCCTCTTTGGCTGTCAAATTATAACAAGTCCCAATTTAAAGGTTATCTTTGTTTTTCGGAATACTCCAAAATTAACGTTTATTAATTTGCAATAATAATTCAACCGATCCAAAAGGAAAATCCGGTCTTCCTTCAGACCTTTGTTATGACGTCAAACGAGTCCTTGGCCGGCGGGAAAAGCAGCGAGTAGATTAGCGTCCCTCCCTCGTAGAGCGCGACAGGAAGCTGCAGAAGTGCCATTGGTATCATGTATTTTTTCGATGTTCTGGCAGACCCGTACTGATAGAAGAGGAAATAGCTGGTCAGGTTGAATGTCAGCACCGCATATATCGGCAGAGGAAGTTCCAGTCCGTAAAACAGACCTGCAGCAAACACAACAAAGCCGAGGACGCCTGTCCAGCCAACCGCATACCTGTAGAGGAACCAGTCCATGGTTTTCGAATCTATTTCCCTTATCCGCCTGTTTGACCAGAGTATTGACATTATCCATCTCCTCCTCTGTTTATAGAAATCTCTGGCCGACACTGGCGGGGCAATCATTATCGGATGCGGTATGGAACCGAAAATGTATCCACTTTTGACAATCAGCTGTCCCATTATGAGGTCGTCTGCTCCATACGTTCCAAAATCCCAGCCGAGCAGATATTCCACGTCTGCCCTGATTACAAGGCCCTCACCGTGCACAGACTTGGGATGACCGCTGGAGTTGAAAAAATGGCAGAATGAATCACAGTTTGAAACCCTGACCATGTCTGCGAGTGTGGAAAGCATGTGAACGCCTGTCTTGCGCAGCCTGAGGTGTCCCTGCCCGGCATGTTCTTTCATCCTGAAAACGTGCTCCAGGTATTCTTCTGTAATCAGAGAATCGTCATCAAGGTGGCAGATGTATGTCTCCGCCCCGTAGCCGCTTGCATGAAGGTACTCAATACCATACTGGAGCGCCCTCATCTTGTTCTTTGTGTTGTGTGCTGTCTTATATCTCTTTGGCACACTGATTTCCCTGGCAGAGTAGCTGAATCTGTCCTTCTCCTCCTTGATGACAAACAGTTCTATGTTCAGGTTATATGAATGCAGCACTGAAAGAATGTGTTCGGCGACCAGCGGGTTTTGACCATTCGTAGTGAGCACACACAGGACTTTCCGGCCCGCGGCAGGGTTTTCGCAGTGGTCGCATTGTTTGGCAAATGTCTTTCTGTTTTTCAGCAGAAGCCAGTCCTGCATAAATGCAATCGGGAAATAGAGAAGCACCAGAACTGTAGCGAATATCGAAAGACCAATGGAAAAAGCCTGCATTGCTCATGGAGAAGCGCAACTGTGTATTTACCGATTTTCGAACCAGTCGCATAAACCGGGATCCGGAATGGTCCGGATTCACGCCGACCCGGGGGGTTCCAGCCTCCCGCATATATTATATGGGTCTTTGATTATTGTCCGGCAGAGCGGGATGCACTATGAGGTCTGTCTGTTTCGGACGGTCAATTGTCAGCTCCGGCTGGTGATCCGGAAATGTTTCTGAAAGAGATAATGCTGGAGAATTTCAAGTCCTTTGGCAGAAAGGTCAGGGTGCCCCTCCAGCCGGGATACACCGTGATAACTGGCCCCAATGGCTCCGGTAAGTCAAACATTTCCGACGCGATACTGTTTGTCCTTGGTCCCAAGAGCTCGAAGGTCATCAGGGCAGGCAAGCTCACTGATCTCATCTACAACGGGGGTAAATCCAGGAATCCTGCATCATTCGTCACCGTCTCCGTCATTTTCGACAACAGCGACCGCTCCATTCCGATCGATTCAAACGAAGTCACATTCACGAGAACAGTCAAACGCTCGAATGACGGGGAGGGTTACACTTCATATTTCTATGTCAATGACAGGCGTTCGTCCCTGACGGAATTCGACACACTTCTGAGGGAGGCTAAGCTCAGTGCGGACGGATATAATTTCGTCCAGCAGGGAGACGTTACCCGGATAATCGAAATGGGTAACACAGAACGGAGGAGAATACTCGATGATATAGCCGGAATAACTGCCTTCGATACTGAAATAGAACATGCCGAAACGGAGAGGACCCAGGTGGAGACCAACCTCCTCACCGCAAATTCAGTTCTTGGCGAACTCAGGCAGGAACTCAGAAAGCTGGAAGCCGAGAAGAAGGCCGCAGAGAAATACCTTGCCGAGAAGAAGAGGCTTGAGGATTCGAGGCTCACTCTGAGCATCAAAAAGCTTGCAACATCGGTTGAGGAATTGAAATCAATAAATTCTCAGATTGAGCGCTATACCGGGCAGATTTCAAAGCTTGCTGAGCAGAACGAAGCCGGCAGAAGGGAAATTCATCGCCTCGAGGAAGAGCTCAGGCTGAAAGACAATGAGCTGAACACGTCCGGCGGGCAGGAATCAAAGGAGATAAGGGGCAAACTGGACACCGCAAAGATAGAAAAGGCCAGGCACACCGACGCCGTTGCCACTGCGACTCTGGAACTCGAGGAGAAGAAAGAGGAGTGCAGGAGGCTGAAGAAGGCAGTCGACACATCACTCAAAGGCATCGGTGATATGCAGACAGCTCTCGGGGCAGCGGAGGAGAAGCTGAAGCAGGCACTGAATGATAACAATTCACAGAGGAAGGAACTGCAGGAGCTTGAAAAGAAAATAGGAGAGGGAGACAGCAGGGCAGAAGGCATACAGAAGGAGAGGACCAGACTCACCATCGTGATAACCGGCCTGCAGTCGAGTATTCGTGAGCTGCAGCTTGAATCCGACAGGCTGAAGGATCGCGTCGATCGCGATGCGAAGGAACTCGCTTCTCTCGAGGAGAAGGGAAGCGCGAAAGAGTTCGAATTCAAGGATATTGTCTGGCAGCTGAAGGAGACTGGAAAGAGCGGAAAGGACAGGGAAGATGAGTTGAGGAGCTGCCAGGACAGTTTCACCGTTAAGAAGAGGCAGGAGTCATCTCTGGAAAGCTCACTCAGCGAGCTCGAATCGCAGATCAAGCAGGTCACGCGCGAATATGAGAGGGCCAGGGCGCAGCAGGAGGCAAGGACCGATTTGCATTTCGGCAACACCGGAGCGCTCAGAGCCATGATGGATGCCAGGGACAGGGGAGAAATAAAAGGCATATGCGGCACAGTTTCGGACCTGTGCAAACCAGAGGAGGAATATCAGGACGCAGTGTCCGCTTCGGCAGGGCAGAGAATGCAGGCGGTTATCGTAGAAGACGACGGTGTGGCAGCAGAATGCATCGGCGTGCTCAAACGGAGCAATCTTGGCAGGCTCACATTCCTCCCGCTGAATAAAATGCTTGAGGGCCGGCCGCGTGGAAAAGCCGTAATGGCCAGAAGCCAGACTATGGGCTTCATGTTAGACCACATTGTTTTCGATGAGAAGTTCAGACCTGCAATGTGGTATGTGTTTGGCGATACACTCGTCGTACGGAATATCGATGAACTGAGAAAGTTCATGGGCGGAATCAGGCTTGTAACTCTGGAAGGCGACATAGCCGAAGCAAGCGGTGCAATGGCAGGCGGCTCAGTTGACCGCCATTCAAGATCTGCGCCGGAAAAGGGAAAGGTGGAGGATATCGGCTCAAGGCTCAGAATCCTTACCGCGGAATCAGAGCAGAAATCGGCGGAGCTCAGTGCGATAAGGTCTGAGCTTTCTTCGCTGGAAGAGAGGATCAGGCTGGTGAAGGGGAACATGGGCGACAGATCGGTTGCGTCATCTGCCCTTCAGTCACAGAAAACCCAGATCGAAAAGGATCTCAATTCACTGACAATCGGAATCAGGCAGTTCAAAGATTCTCTGGCTGTCAACGACACCAGCTACAGAACAGTTACAGAAAAACTCGGTCAGCTGAAGTCTGAACAATTGTCGCTCGAGGAACGGCTCACGGCAAAGTCGAAGGAACTGCTCTCGGATCAGCCGAAGGAACTCATTGAGAAAATCAACGCGCTGAGGGACGAGGTGGGTAAAACAAATGAGATTGTGCAGGAGCTGAAAATCAGCATCGGTTCAGACCGCACAGCGCTGGAATACCGGAAGAAGGAAAAGCAACAGCTCGATTCCCAGTTTTCGGCGGCAAAGGAATCGGTTTCCTGTCTCGAGCAGAGTATAAAGGAAAATGAAAAGGCAGCCTCGAAGTTCCAGATTGAGGTTTCAGCTCTTCAGAAGATGGAAGATGAGCTTTTCAAATCCCAATCGGCCCTGAGGGCTCAGCGTGACGCGGTTATGCAGGCGAAAATCAAGCTCGAGTCTGATATAGCAAAGGCCAATGAAAAGACGGACACACTGAATGATCTCAGGATAAGCCTGAAGTCAGGAATTGTAACCGCAGAGGCAAAGAAGTCTGAAATCGAGCAGGAGATAGACAACCTCGTCAGTGGCGGCGCAGTAAAGCTGGAAGTGGACGTTACGATGGAAAAGCTGCGCGAGATGATATCGGCGGCAGAGGCAAACATTACCGCGATCGGCGGTGTCAATATGCTGGCAATAGATAATTACGATCACACCAGGTCGAGATGTGAGAGCCTCGAGGCGGAAATAGAGGCATTCACAGAAAAGAAGAAATCGCTGCTGAATCTCGTCGAGGAGATAAACTCGAAAAAGAGGACCGGTCTGCTCGCTGTATTCCAGTCAATCAATGGCAACTTTGTCCAGATTTACGCGCAACTGTCAGGCGGTAACGAAGGTGAGATGGCGCTGGAGGATACACGCGACCCGCTTCAGGGGGGGCTGGTGATAAGGGTCAGGCAGAAGGAGCGCAAGACGCTGAGAATCGAGGCGCTGAGCGGAGGCGAGAAGAGCCTCGCTGCTCTCGCTTTCATATTTTCAATACAGCAGTACGACCCTTCCCCGGTCTACTTCCTGGATGAAGTGGATATGTTCCTCGACGGAATAAATTCGGAAGCTGTCGCAAGAATGGTCAGAGGGCTTTCGCACACAGCGCAGTTCCTGCAGATATCGCTCAGAAAAGTCACGCTGAACAGCGCAGACAGGCTCATAGGTGTAACGAAGCAGATGTCGGGCGTTTCAGAAGTGTTCCTCAGGGAACTTCTGGAGGAGGAAAGCGCACATGCGCCTGAGATGCAGGGGGTTGAGGATTAATGAAAATTGTTTTAAGAGCCGAAGAAGAATATGAAAGCATATTCAACGAGCTGCTGTTCCAGAAGTCGCTGCTTGTTGAGGATGCAAAGAAATATGCCGAGATAGGAAAGTACCTCGAAATTGCAAAGTCACTTCCGGAGGCCGATCATCATTCGATGAGAGATCCGCTGGAGCGTAGCATAGCGATAACATTTGAGCTTGTGATGAGCAACAACATGGATCCGAGGTCAATCGACATAGTGACATTCTCACGCCTCTATCTGGAGCGGATAGAGCAGGAAAACGCCGTCAACTTCGTTGTTGCGGGACGGCTGATATTCATGGCCTGGAACGTACTCAGGCTGGAGAGCGAAATGATGCTCAGGCGCATTGTAAAGTCAAAGGAAGAGCAGGCGGATGTGAATCCGAACTTCTTCTATATTTTTGATGACGATCCTGTGAGCTTCGACGAAGGGTTTGAGCTGGAGCCCGCGATCCGTTCCAATTTCAGCCGTGAAGTGAACATAATGGATTTGCTCGACGCATTCAGCGAAGCTCAGAGCGAGATCGAGGAGCATCTCAACCGCGCTTCCGCCATTCCGCAGAAACTGGAAAAGACGTTCAGCGACAATGCTCATAAGGAAGACCCTGAGAAGGAGATAAATGCGGTGCTGGACAGACTCTTCTCGCTGGGTCCGGGCCCCGTTGCCTTCTCCGACATGGTTTCAGGCAGGGAGGAGTCGGTGACCTGTTTCCTTTCAATGCTCTTCCTTGCAAGAATGGGTAAAATCAGAATATGGCAGGAGGAATCATCCCCGTGGGAGATATATATGGAACCTCTGGGCCAGCAGCATTATGTCTCGGTGGAATTCACGGCGGAAGCAGAACCGGAAGGCGGCAAAAGCGGCGCGTGAGGTGGTGAATTTGCCAGTTGGATGAACAGCAGCTTGTTGTGGAAGCGATGCTCTTCTCTTCCGGAAGGCCCCTTGCACCGTCCGAGATAGCAGAGGCGTCCGGCCTCTCTCTGCAGGACGTGAGGCAATCAATCAGGAAACTGAAGAGAATCTATGACGGCCGGAGCACTGCGATAGAGATACTCAGGATCGGTGACAAGTACTCCATGCAGCTCAGAAAGAATTTTCAGAAGAGTGCTAAGAATATGGCACCGACCGAGCTGCCAAAGGATGTTCTTGCCGCTATTTCGCTCATAGCCTATTACCAGCCTGTGCTGCAGAGCGAACTGGCAAGAAAGATCGGCCCCAGATTCTATGAAAGCGTTGCCAAACTCCGTGAAATGGGTCTTGTCAACGTGAAATCAAAAGCTCATTCTCTGGAACTCACCACGAGTTCAAGATTTGCCGAATTCTTCGGCATTGAGGCGCGAAACAGTACCGACGTCAGGCAGTATTTTGAAAAACTTCTTTCACAGAGATGATGCCTTCATCCATGACTCAGCTCTTCCTCATCAGTTCCTTTATGTACTCCAGCAGCACAGCGGCATTGCTGATGTCTGCGCTGCTTGCCGAATAGAGAAGTGTCAAGGGACCAGCCTTTGCAAGATCGAGGAGCGTGTTTACTGCTTCGCCGTTGGCTTCGAGCTCAGCGCGATATCTCCTTCGGAACTCGACCCATTTCTCTCCATCGTGGGAGAACCAGCGTCTCAAACCGTCTGTCGGTGCTATGTCTTTCAGCCAGATGTCCACCGCCGCCCTGTCCTTTGACAGCCCTCTTGGCCACAGCCTGTCGACGAGCACACGTTTTCCATCTTCAGAAGATGGAGCATCGTAGACTCTTTTGACACGCATCTCCGCGGAATGCATGCTCTGTGATGTATCTCCGGAGAGAAATATTTTTTCAGTGTCCTGAAGCGCCCGAGCCTGACACTGGTCTGAAGGTTACGTGACATTCTCTCCTGCCTGAACAGATGGGGATGTATTCTGCAGTATATCCCTGCCCTGACCGCGCTTTGTTTCAATGCATGATAGACATCGGCATGTGGCAGTTGCCTTCCCCGTATCCTGTCTGCAAGCCCGTAAAAGAGCCATGACTCGGCATCGTCACGGTCAGTATGTGCATTCCGCCATTCTCTCAGATAAGAGACAGAATTACCGACGATTCTTACCAAAAAAGGTCGCGAAAGCCCATGAATTCATTCATGGGATGAAAGAATCGCGAGCACATTCCCCGCTCTTCAGGCCGGAGAGAATGTCACGTAACCTTTAGACCAGTGTCAGGCCCGGGCGCTTCAGGACACTGAAAAAATATTTCTCTCCGGAGATACATCACAGAGCATGCATTCCGCGGAGATGCGTGTCAAAAGAGTCTACGATGCTCCATCTTCTGAAGATGGAAAACG
>DAHXLZ010000313.1 GCA_027365715.1 Methanomassiliicoccales archaeon
TTGAAGCCGCATTCGGAAACGGAAGCGCTGCTGAACAGGATCACACTATCCAGCTGACCTCGCTGTTTGGCAGCCGGCCAGGCTTTGCCATCATGCAGCGAATCCACGATCGCTCCGGCAGGGCTGCAGGCATCGTGATAATCTGGCGAAAGTCCCAGAGCCGGTTCAGCGCATACGAAAGAAGGCTCGTACACAGTGTCCTGCTGGCTTCCTCCCCGGCTCTGTGCACAATTCTTTCCCGTTCGGCGAGCCTCAGATGAGGTCGTCGAATTCCTTCATGAGCTGAGGGTACTTCTGTCTCACCGCTTTGAGTATTTCTCTTGTGGACAGATTCTCCATGTGTGCATCTGAAAGTGCCTCTATGAGCATATCCAGCGTGTGATCATCAAGGGATATCAGCTTCTCCTTTGCCATGTAATCCCTGTACAGTTTCTCCTCCAGAAGATCGCGCCATCCTTCTTCATATCTCTGCAGGAATTTTTTCGAAACATCCCCTGCTCTAACAGCTTCCGCAGCGACCCGTCCGCAGACACTGCCTGCAATTACACCGTTGCTTATTCCACCGCCGGTGAGCGGATCTATCATTCGCGCCGCGTCCCCTACCAGCATGATTCCGTCGGCTGTTACACAGTCGAGCGGCGCACTGACTGAAACACCGCCGCTCACCGTTTCAAGTATGTCGGCGTTCCTGAACCGTTCATCCTTTGCTATGAATGCATCAAGGTAATCCTTCGCCTCGCTGGCGCCTTTAATTCTGGACAGCAGCAGTCCTATGCCCACATTGGCAGTATCCCTGCTCTTGGGAAATATCCAGACATATCCGCCCGGCGCAACAGAACCGATGTAGAAATCCGTGAAGCGCGGATCGAGGTCCAGACCGGTCATCCTGTATTGAAGGTTGGATGTAGTGTCACGTGTCTTCAGGTTGGTGTTTATTCCGGCCCATCTGGCAATCTGTGATTCGAAGCCATCCGCACCGACAATCAGCCTGGCGGCGATGTCGTGGTATTCACCCATTCTCCTTACCCTGACGCCTGAAATTCCCCTGCTGTCTTTCAGGATGGATGTGACCGCAGTTTTGGTGGATATTTCTGCACCCGCCCTGGCCGCAAGCGTTGCCAGGTGCTTGTCAAAAGCATCCCTCTCGATTACAGCGCCGACTTCATCACCTGCATTCTTTGCATCTATCAGAATGTGCTTTCCGGAGGGACCGAAAATCCTGGCTCCGGTAACCTGGTTCACGAACCAGCCCGGATCTGGCGTTATGTCAACGTGCCTGAATATTTCCATCGACACGCCTTCGCCGCATCTTACCGGCGAACCTATCTCCTGCCTCTTTTCAACAAGCAGTACATTCGCACCGTTCATGGCTGCATATCTTGCAGTCGTGCTCCCTGATGGACCAGCACCCACGACTATGACGTCGTACTCATCCTTGAAGAACATCTAAACACCATTGTGCTTTCGGTGATTCATCTGCCTGTATTAATTGTTTCAAGCGATGCACAGGCATCGCATCAATGTCTGCTATTGACACTCAGGCTGTTGCCACGGCAGGGACCTTCAGCCCCCTCGTCCTGATCAGCGAAAGGGCGCCAACAGGACATGCCCTGACACACAGTCCGCAGTCAGTGCAGTCATCGTTGAAGTCGAGTATGACTTCATTGAGGTATATTGCATTTGCAGGACACGCTCCAACACATGCACCGCAGTGCATACACCTGTCGTCGTTTAGCTCTATCAATGTAATACCTCAGCTTCGAACAGACAACCTAGTATTAAACTGTATTCCAGGATATGCTGTGAGTATGCACTTTTGAGCATTATCAAGCAGCAGGAGCAGAATAGTTTAAATTCGATGTAGTCTTATGCACTACAAAAGTATGAATTTGATCAAACTTCTGGGGGAAAATCCTGATGAGCTGCGCAAGGAGTACGAAAGCGTCATTTCAGTTCTGAAGAACTGCGGCCTGTCTGAATATGAGGCACGCTCCTACATGGCGCTCGTTGTTCTGGGCTTTGGCACGCCGCAGAGAGTCGCAGAAGTGGCCCAGATACCAAGGACATCGGCTTACAAGGCACTGACAATGCTCGAACAGCGCGGTTATGCCACGACATCGAATGGCAAACCCAGAGTGTTCCATCCAGAGGATCCGATTTCCAAAGGGGATGAGGTTGCCGAAACCATCAAAGAGGCGTTCAGAAAGCTCTCTCTGGTCAGTGGAATGCTGAGCGAAAAGGGAATACCTCAGCTCATCTACACGATCGTAGGTCAGGAAAAGGTAATGGAGAAAATTGCAGAAATGATAGACTCCGCGACTTCCAGGCTTATACTTTCCACACCTGCGATCAGGGACATACGAAAGAGTTTCGGTAAAAAATTCAGCGACGCCAGGAAACGCGGCGTGAGCATCACAATCATTACAGCCCCTTCCGTAAAGCTGCCCGAGCACACTGACAGTTACAGGGTGACTGAACTGCTTGCGACTGACATCGTGTGCGACGGCAAGAAGGCGCTGATCGCCTCTCCCGACCTTTCGGCATGCGGCTTCTCTGATAATTCATCACTCGCAGCGCATCTCGAGTCGTTCCTGGCGCTTCTTACGAACAAGCTCGCCCTCAATGCACCGCCGGCGTCAGAATCATGATCAGTCTGCTGTTTTCATCGATCTGACGATCCTGTTCATCTTCCGCTCTCTGCTTGAGCTCGCCCTGAGGAATGCCTCATCTCTTGTTCCCTCGGCCACAAGTATGACAACCCTGCCTATAGAGCTCCTGCCCGTCCTGCCCTTCCGCTGTATGTACCTTATTTCGCTCGGAATCGGTTCGTAAAAAATAACCATGTCCACATCCGGAACATCTATCCCTTCCTCGCCGATGCTGCTCGCGACAAGGACGTTGTGCTTTCCGGCTGAGAAGTCGGCAATTGTCTTCTTCTGCTCTTTTTGCTTCATCCCTTTCTTCTCACCCTTGTCCGCCTGTCCAATGAATCTGGCGAAGCTTATAGACCTCTTCTCAAGCTCGAGGACGATGCTGTCAATCGTGTCTCTGTATTGTGTGAAGACCATGATCAGGCTGTTCTGCTTGAGCTTCAGCTGTTCCTCAATTATCCGGACAAGCCTGTCCAGCTTCGGGTGTGACGGGCCTACTGCTCCGGCAAGCAGCTCACCGACCCGCTTCATCCTCTCATCACCCGTGAAACTCTTCTCCACCCTGCTGGGTTTCTCCGACTCCTGCATCCTCCTGAGGTAGAGGCGAAGTGGTTCGACTCCCTGCGTTTCCAGAAGCTCTGAGCAGTGGTACGCGTGTATTGCCACGACGCTGTTGTGCATCGCTCCAAAGAGGTAGCCCCCTTTCTTCTTCCTGCCCATTATGGACGCCCTGACGGAGAGAAGGTCCTTACGCGAAATCATGTCTGCCTTTTTGTATCTCAGGAAGCCCATCCTCTGCAGTTTCACGATCTTTTCATGAAGCAAATCGTCAATCGGTTTCAGTATCCTCCTCATCTCCGGGGTGAGTTTCACCTTCACTATGTCTTCATCGACATCCTTCACGTAAGAGTTTACGTCCACGTCCTCCCTTTCCCTGATCTCAACTCTCTCAATGTTCAGCGCTGTGAGTATGTCCTCTATCTTCGCCTTCTTTGAACCGGGAGAAGCAGTCAGCCCGAGGACCCTGACACCTGCCTCCCTGCACCGTTTTGCAACAGCAACGTAGGAATAGTTGCCAACGGCCCTGTGTGCTTCATCGAAAATGCAGAATGCCACGCTGCTGAGATCGTAGAGGTTCTCATTCAAATCGTTCTCTATCACCTGCGGCGTGGCGAAAATTATCCTCTTTATGTTCCAGAGTTCCTTCCTCTCGGAAGATTTTGCCGATCCCGTGAACAGTGCAAACGATTTGAGCGCAAACATTCTGCTGAAACTCTCAAGGTGCTGCATTGCAAGAGGTTTCGTCGGCGCAAGGAACAGTATCTTCTTGCCGCCGCGTCGCATCAGTTCGGCGGCCGCTATAATCGCGATCAGCGTCTTTCCGAGTCCCGTCGGTATCACAACAAGAAGATTGTTTTCAACCGCAATGCTGGACAGCTCGATCTGAAATTCCCTGTACTGGACCTTCTCCGGTTCGATGAACGGGTGAGAAACAAAGCCATCTTTCTCTTCAAGCCCGCGGCTGGTGTCTATCTCTGCAAAATCAAAAAGAGTCGACTGTCCGTCGGGCACGCCTACTCAGATGCTCTCACCAATATTTGATTATGACTCCCTGTGGCATCCGGAAGAGCACAGCCGGGGCCTATTATGCTGCCGCTTATCGCACAGCCTTTTCCCACCCTCGCTCCCTTCATGATGGTGCAGTTGTCAAGAACGGTGCCTTCGCCGATCGAGCACTCCTCCTCGACATATACGTTCGGGCCGATCCTGGTTCCCCTGAGTCTGGCCCCTTTCTCAACAGCAACCGGCCGCTCGATCAGGCATCCCTCGAGCTTCGCCTTTTTTTCTATTCCGAGGCATTCTGCATTGATTATCGCCGACTGCGCTTTCAGATATGAAACCAGCGAGCCGCAGTCAAACCAGTAGCCTGGAAACCGGTAGCCGAATATGAGACCGCGGCATAGCTGGGGGAAAACCTCTCTTTCCAGTGAGAACGTTCCATCGCTGATGAA
>DAHXLZ010000062.1 GCA_027365715.1 Methanomassiliicoccales archaeon
ACAATGTCGCGGACGCATTCTTCCGTGGATACAGGACTGCCGTGGTAAGTGATTGCGTAGAGAGCGTAAATCCCCAGAGGAAGAAAGCACCGCCTATGCACCATTGTAACTTGTTTTCTATCAACATATCACCAGTTTTTCATCAATATTATGGAGAATTAAACGGGCGCAGTCGCAGACGCCGGAAGACCCGGTATCATGTGCATAAGATCCTGTTCCGCCTTCAATTCCGCATTCCTCATCACTCATCCGACCGCATTTCTCCGTTTGTTTTTTGTAGTTTAACTTCTCGTACTTTAAGCTATTTAATAAACTCTTCTCCGCTGATCGCATAACGGGAATGCAAAATGAGGCGGTTGGGAACCACAATCGGCATCTTTCGAATGGAAACTGCCAGCAATCTGTGGCAGGCATCGGAATGACCGTTTGAACGTATCAGTGCTGTACGCTGCACTTTTCGCAATAATAGTTACCGCTCTTCACTTCCACAGGGTGCCATTTGCCATCCAATACAATGAGAATGGAGTGACAGACAATGCACTTCTCTTCACCTGCAGGAGGTTCAAACATGACGTTCATGTCATACTTGTGAGACCATGTAACCCGCCCGTCTTCCAAGCTCCTCCCAGCTATTCTTCCATCCGGGTTTGAATTCATTGCGTTTGCGATTGCAACAGCGTGACTTAAAACCTTTGAATTTACCAGTTGTCTGCATCGGACGGCTGCTGCGTCACAATTCACCGATTAAAGAAAGCTGTTCCAGGACGTAGGCCCTGATAGACTTCACATCGGCTGCCGGAGAGCTCCTTTTACCTTTCGACAATACCTTCTTCAGCATTTTTCTCCGGGCAACATCACACACCGGACATTTAAGCACAGAATTACCGGCCGGAACGACGTCTAACTGAAGGCACACCGGACAGCCGTAAACATCCTTTCTTCCGGAGAATTTTCCTCTCTTCGCTGTACCTTTGCCGTTGACGCTGACGATATCCATTGAGAAGTCCACGACAGGAGCATTGCTTATGGCCGTGCCTACACCGAATCCGTCGACACCTGCTTGAATCAGTGGATCTATGTCCCCTTCCCTGATACCTCCGGAAACGAATATCTTCACATTTTTGAAACCCGATGCATCCAGTTCCCACCTCACTTCTGAAACTATGGAAGGGAGGGAGCCTCTTCTTGACCGTGGCGTGTCGAGCCTGACTCCATAGAGATCCGGTATTGTCCTCGCTGCCGTGAGCGCCTCCTGCTTTTCATCAGAAAATGTGTCCACCAGCGCTATCTTCCTCCCTCCAGAAGGGACTGATTTGGAGTAAGCGGTGAATGCCCTTGACGCATCGCCGAAAACCAGCACGCCTGCATGCGGCATTGTTCCCTGCGGTTCCTGACCGATGGCGTTTGCGCCTATGATCGATGATACCGAATCACATCCGCCGATATATGATGCCCGATCAATCATAGGTGCGATTGCCGGATGTGCCCTTCGTATACCAAATGCAAGCAGCATCCTGTCTCGACACATTTTCCTGTAACGTGATGTTGCCGTTGCTATGCCTGATGAGTGGCAGATGAAACCGAGCAAGGGCGTCTCGTAAACTGCAAAGTCATAGTAACTTCCCTCCACGTACATCAGAGGGACAGTAATGCCGTTCCGTGACCTGTTCCTGAAGATGGTGCCCTCTGGCATCGAATAAACATCCACCGGCATTCCTTCAAAGAGGCGTATCACCTCTTCGAGTCCTGCAAAAACAGCCCATGGCCATTCTGCAGGGAATTCCCCGGCCGTAACCTCGGCACTCACTTTAAGGCCGGTAAGGCCGTTTTCTTCGAGTATCTTCCTGGTTCTGGTAAAATATGTGTCCGTTGTCTCTCCCGCGGCTATCTGTTCATCCGAGGCAGTAAAGAACTGTTTCAGAATTTCACCCTTCTGAGACTGATTATGGATGAGCCATACATTTCCTTCATGTATTTCAGCGCTGCTTTCTTCCTCTGGGGATTTACGCTCTCTACGCAATCACTTACCACGGCAGTCCTGTATCCACGGAAGAATGCGTCCGCGACATTGTGCTGTACGCATATATCTGTACTGATACCCGCGAAGAGTATCTCATCTACATTCCTCCCCCTCAGAGTACTGTCAAGAGAAGAGTTGAAGAAACCCGAGTACTGCCTTTTGCTGAACACCTTTTCTCCACGCTCA
>DAHXLZ010000064.1 GCA_027365715.1 Methanomassiliicoccales archaeon
GTTTAACGCAGTTGTGAATGTGTCGATAAAGAAACTGGAAGCTTTCACAGTCCGGCTGCCGGATTTGGACTGCAGATGAAATTCGGCACCGAGTGAAATCATGACTGCAGGAAGATCGTTGCCGGGGTCAGCATGACAGACGTTGCCGCCCACTGTCCCCATGTTCCTGATCAGGGGGTCCGCAATCTGCGAAGCAGCTTCCGCGATAACTGTGAAATGATTCCGGATCTCTTCAGAACGTTCGAGTTCAGCAGTTGTTGTCATTGAGCCGATTCTGAGCGCTCCGCCCTCGTGCCTGATGTATTTTAAACCGCCTATTCTGGAAATGTCAATTATGTATGGAAAAGAGGCAAATCTGAGCTTCATAAGCGGTATCAGGCTCTGTCCGCCTGCGAGTATCTTTGCATCGTCGCCGAATTTGGCCATTATTTCAAATGCATCTGAAAGCGAGTCTGGTGCCATGTATTCAAATGAACCCGGTGTCATGTTTACACGTTATATGCCTCAAATATTTAAGCAGACTTTTTGACTATTTCTTTGACTGACCTTCAAGTCTCCTGAAGCCAACAATCTCTGCCGCTATGCTCAGTGCGATTTCTTCAGGCGAAATTGCACCAATGTTGAGGCCGATTGGTGTATGAACGCTGCTCAGGAACACTTCGGGAACTCCATCCGCTTTCAATCTTTCGAAGTCCTCCTTTATCCTTTTCCTGCTTGCCAGCATACCAACATATTTTACCTTCTTTGTGGATAGGCCACGAAGGGCCGGCAGGTCATAGGCACCTTTTGTCAGAAGGACAACCGAGTCGTTTTCCCTGAAGTCGAAATTCGAAAGATCCTCCGCAGCATCGCCCACAATCATGGCTGGCTGCTCGGTAAGCACCGGTGTCCTGTCGATCACGACAACCTCGAACTCCAGAAAATTGCCAAGCCTTACAAGCGCATCCTCAACATCGTCCTTCCCTCCCTGTCCTATTATTACGAGCCTGTCTGAAGGCAGGTACGGTTCAACATATACTTCCATCATACCACCACAAAAAGTTTCAACATAAATCTCATCCTCGTTTTTGGTTCTGGCCATTCCTGCAATTGCCCTCCCCGACTCTTCCAGAAATATCTTCACAGTCTTTGGCCTGCCTGCTTTAATGACCTGCTCTGCCGTGGAAATTATAGCAGATTCCGGGCAAACTCCGCCAAGACTCCCATAAAGGACCTTTTCTCCGTCTACGATTGTCTTGAACCCCGGTTTTCCGAGTGAAGATCCTTCGATCCTGACCACAGTTGCTACAGCGAACGGTCTTCCGCCCTCGGCCAGTTCCTTGAGTGTTCTTGCGAAATCAAGTGTCTTCATCTCTGTCTTCATTGTCTCATATTGTTATAAATTGTTTGTAAGTGGTTTTCAGCCCACGAAAACAGCAGGTTTTCTCCTCTGTTACCTAACAAACTATATCACTGATGCCCATTCATGACTGAGTGGTCGCTGAAATGAAATTCACAGGCAGCTTCGATGTTGGTGCGTCAGACCGCACCGTGTTCGAATTCCTTACCAACCCGTCAAGGATGGCATCACTGGTAAAGGAGGTTGAAGAGTCACACATAGAGGATGGGGGCAATATACGTATGACTGTGAGGATTGGTCTCTCGTTTATCAGGGGGAGATTCAACCTGAAAATGGCTGTGAAAAATAAGACCCCATACTCCCGGGCTGAGATAGCCGGAAGCGGTTCAGGTTCAGGCAGCACAGTCGACTTCAGCGGAATCTGCATCATAACAGGAAATGAGAGTTCATCTAAAGTTGACTGGAAGGTGGAGATGACCATAGGCGGACTGGCAGCCACTATGGGCAGCAGACTTGTGCAGGGTGCCTCCGAGAAGTACATAAACGAACTCATACAGACTTTCAGGGATGCAGTAGATGGTCAAAAACAGAACAAGTGATGCAGGACACAAAACCGCTGTGGAAGCCATTGTGCTCGCCGCGGGCAGTTCCACCAGGTTCGGAGATCGGAAACTCCTTTCGCTGTTGCATGGCAAACCACTGCTGATGTATGCTCTTGAGGCAGCCTGCGGTTCACAGTGCAGAAGGGTGATTCTTGTTGTTAACCGCTTTCTTCTTGGTGAATTGACGGCCGTTCAGGACAGGGTGACAGTTGTGCTTAACGAGCAGGCTGAGGATGGAATGGGTTCAAGCATAAGTTGTGGTGTTCGCAATTCAATAAACAGTGACGCAGTTGTTCTGCTCGCGGCGGATCAGCCGCTCGTAAGCACTGCGCTGATAGACAGCATCATAGACAGCAGCGTGCTTCATCCTGCAAGCATCGTTGTGTCCAGCTTCCATGGTGTTACCAGAAACCCCGCACTCTTCCCGAAGGAATACTATGGTGAATTAACAAATTTGCAGGGTGACAGAGGTGCAAAACACATTATAGAAAAACACTCTGAAAATGTCAGCAGGATAGAACTGAGTGATGAAGAGCAGTTACTCGACGTCGATACTGCTGCTGATCTGGAACGCGTGCGTTCGATTGTGGCCGAACGCAAAAAGGCTGTATTCCGTTGAACGCATCTTTTAAGCTTTTCAGAACATAACTGTGTGCAGAAATGCCAGGCACCACATCAATCTTCTACGACCCTGAATTCCTTGCCCACAGGCATCAGAGCGGTCATCCGGAATCGCCAGAAAGGCTCACAGCTGTGATTTTTTCGCTCTCGAAACTCGGATATTCCAACTCGTTTGTCCGGGCTGCACCAGCAACAGTGAATGAAATATCTTCAGTCCACAGCCCGGCGTATGTTGAGAGCATAATGCGAAGGTCGGTGCATGAAGTCGACGACGAGACACCCGTCTATGGCAACACGTTCAGGATAGCCTCTCTCGCCGCAGGCTCAGCGATAGCGGCCCTGAATCATTCAATTGTGAGCAAAAAGCCGTCACTTGCACTTGTGAGGCCGCCGGGTCATCACGCCTCTTCCGGCAGAGGGGGCGGTTTCTGTTATTTCAACAACGTTGCAATAGCGGCCCGCAGTCAGTCAGGCAGGAGACTGGCTATTGTGGATATAGACGTGCATCACGGTAATGGAACAAGTGAAATATTTTACAGCGACGCATCCACTCTCTACATATCGATGCATCAGCGCGGCATCTATCCTGGAACTGGCAGTCTGAAGGAAATCGGAGCAGGAATGGGCGAATGGTATAACCTGAACATTCCGTTGCCGTCAGGCTCAGGGGATGCAACCTTTGACACGGTGTTTGACAGAATAATCATGCCAGTTCTCTCAGCATATTCCGCCGAAGGCATAATTGTCAGTCTCGGAGCAGATGCACATTATCTGGATCCGCTCGCATCGCTCACGCTTTCCACTCCCGGATATGTCCGATGTATCGGAAAGCTCGCGTCTCTGGGAACACCAATGGCAATTACTCTTGAGGGCGGCTATAGTATCGAAGCGCTCTCTGATGTGGTTGCTGGAACAATTTGCTCTTTCGATGGAGTGAAATACGATGCGAAATTCAATGAAGTCGCGGATACTGACGGAGCAGGAAGAGCAACTGTCGAGGAAGCGGCCGAATGCTTTTCACGTTACTGGAAAACGATCTGAGCTACACTCTGTAAACCAGAACTTATCGCAGAGATTTCAAACGACCGTTCATCTGCAGTCTTCCTGCCGGTAATCGGTGACAGCAATGACAAATTGCTTCAGTGGAGCTACAACTTCTTGGTTGTGAAAATCCAACAGGTGTGGCATCATACGGTGCTTTCACATCGCCATTGAACGGGTCTACGGCGGTGAAGCAATTGACGCATTCATATCTGCTTCCGGGAACAGTAATCTCAAGTCTCTTCGACATCAATGGTGTAAAAAGGCAGGATTATTCAAGGCCCTTCTGCCTCTAACCAGACTGTAGAAACTGTGTGAACACTCACACATGAAAACGACAGTTCCGAGGAGAACATATCAGCGGGCAATGGAAGCGGTGACGTAGGCGATGACGCGGTGAAGAAACTCAAAGGGAAGATCGAGAAGCTGTAGGAGAAGAATGAGTATGAGGGTCTGCTCAAGAGGATGGATGAGGAATGTCAGAATGGAAGAAGGCACTTGAATGTGGCGGCTCTATGGTGAGTGCCGTGAAGATACAGGGTCTGGGAATCCACAGAAGATCATGCACACTGTCATGTAATGGAGCAGCTTGAGAAATTTTCGAAAACTGTATTCCCTTAAAAGAGTGTAGTATAGTTTTTTCAAAACTGTAGCGTATGCCCACTGCCTCAAGATCATTCCTGATCAATCTGTGTCCCATCCCCTCCAGCCTGTCGGGGAGTTCATCTGGCGTGAGGTCTCCCTGCATGAGCCTCGTTGCTGTGTAACTGAAGTGAACATGTTCGAGTGTGAAGCTGCTTGCCGCAT
>DAHXLZ010000075.1 GCA_027365715.1 Methanomassiliicoccales archaeon
CGCTTCGGCATGTTTGAGGTGGACCGTACACCTCTGGCGAGAACCCTTCAGAAGTTGAATCATTATCAAAGATAAATTATAGAACAGAAGGAACAAAGATGAAAGCTAGTGTGAATACCTAGCACTTAACATTCGTCGGACGAAGCAGAGGACAACCATAACACCCACCTCGCCACGTTCGATTTTGACCCAAACGCCCGTCCCGAACAGAAATAGGATCACCGAAACTGGGCAACACAGTTATGGACACAGCGGAATTCCACTTTTTGTGCTGGCCAGTCATTCCATGGTAAATGCCCCGCATCTAGGTTCTGAGGCTCTGGAGCCTGAATCTACTTATGCACTCTGATGCATCCCCCTCCCGATGAGCGGAGAAATCACGAAAATAGTGGAAACATCGCTTTATGTCCATGACCTCGAAGCAAGTGAAAGATTCTACACCGATGTGCTGAAGCTCCGGCTTCACAGCAGATCACCGGGCAGGGATGTTTTCCTCGTGGCAGGGAAAAACATGCTTCTCCTGTTCAATCCTGTTTTTCTCAGGGAGGAGGCAGCTGGGGATGGGAGGAATGCAATACCGCAGGTTTACGAGCACGGCAGGACGCATATTGCCTTTGAAATTGAACGTGGCTCGCTGGATGAGTGGGTCAGAAGGCTGGAGGAAAGAGGTGTGCGCATAACACACAGGGAGACCTGGGAAACAGGCAGCCGTTCTGTTTATTTCGAGGATCTGGATGGAAACGTGGTCGAGCTGCTGGAACACGGTCTTTGGTCCTTGAAGGATTAGTGTGTGCTATCTGGCCAAGCATTCGATTACATTGTTTGAGGTGTTTGTTGCAATGCGTGTTGCAGAAAGCACTTTTACATGCACTTCCGTATTGCTCAGTGCGCTCAGGAGAAGCATCAATGTCCTTAGCCCAGCCTCCGGTCCGGCCTCATTTCGCTGGGCCGCCATGGATTTTGTGGCTTTGACATCCATTGTGCCCAGTGCCTCGCCGATATTCCTAGGAGAGCTTTCTGCTTGGAGCCGTTCATCGTTCCGCTCAAAGGGAACCGATGAGCTCCATTCTGCGCAGGCGTGCGAGACGCAATGACTGTGATGATCGGCATAGGCGGATTACAGCGCAAATATTATGCGATCCTACGACTGTCCTCCGGAGGATGTGACAATGATGCGTCATCCTTTTGGACTGATTTCAGCTCTGAGGCGTTCATACAAGAACTGGACGGTGGTCATCCTCCTTCTCCCTTTGTCGAAGGGACGCCGATTGCATGTCAGACTTAGGGAGCCTGGCCTTAGCGTGTTCATGACTCCTGGAGATGCGCTGACCCTGGCGCATCTGCTAACCAGTGGATTTAGGGTTGCAAGCGCCGATGATGGGACCATGACGCTAACAGACAGTCGTATCGGACTAAAGTGCAGGCTGGGATCCGGGTTTGATCTCGGGCACATCAATGAAATATTTGTACAGAAGACCTACGGGACAGACTTCAGGGACAAGGTTGTGCTGGACATAGGCGCCTCCAATGGCGATTCCGCGATCTGGTTTGCGCTGTGCGGTGCGGGGCTTGTGATAGCACTAGAGCCATATCCCGAGTCGTACAGGCTTGCTCTGGAGAACGTGAGGATAAACGGCCTCGACGGCAAAATCACCATGCTCAATCTCGCACTGTCGTCGGTGCAATCCAAGACAGAATTTGCTGTTTCGAGCAAGAGCCCGAACGCAAACGCGCTGGCGCCAACGGAATATGTGGTCAAATCGCTCCATGTTGTCTTTGATGGTTCTGTAACCATCGAAACGACCACCATCCCTCAGCTTATATCAGATTACTCGATAAGCAGGGTTGATTTCCTCAAGCTCGACTGCGAAGGATGCGAGTATGACGTCCTCAGGAATCTCCCGGATGATGTCTGGCCCTTAATCAATGAGATTGTGCTCGAATACCACAATGGCCCTTCTGATCTTGAGGAGCTTATCAAGAAACATGACTTTTCAGTGATTTCGGAAGTGACAGGTGGGATTATGGGAATTCTTCATGCGATCAGAAACCGCAACCAGGATTGATATTGACTCGGCAGCCTTAATTTTGCTGGCATGCTATATTTGAAATTCGCATGGCTTGCATTCAAAGGAAGTCTCTTCAGGTTGCAGAACAGAGCGCTTACCCTGCAGCACGTCTCCCGGTACAAATGAACACAAAACGCATTTCACCTGCTGCCATAAATTAACTGAGGAGGATGACTAGGCATTTCCTTTCAGCAGTTCGTTGATTTCTCTGAACTTCTCAGCCACAATCCGTCCCTTTTCTGTAAGATAGATTATGTTTTTCGGTGGATAGGAGCTTTTGTCCTTTTTTGTAATTATAAGCCCAGACGCTTTTGCCTTTTTCAATGAGGAAAACATTATGTTGGGATAAATATCCGTTGTGTCTATCACCTTCTGAACGTTTGTAGGTCCCTCAGTGAGTATGTAAATCAGCAAGCGGATCAGCCCAGACTGTTTTTCAAAAACACGGATGGGTTCATCCTTCACAGTCATCATCAATGATTTCAGCCTTAATATGGATATCTATACATAGTGAGTTGATAATCGATATGTATTTAACGCAGAAATGTATTAGGAGAGACAGTGCAGATTCAGGAGATGAGAGACATGGATTTACGATGCGGCTGCTGCGGCGGCGAAATAAGCTGGGCCGCTCTGGAGGTGCTCCGGAGTGCACCAAAGGAGGAAGTGATAATCTTCACATGCCTGGACTGCAAGTGCGGATATGACACTTCAGCGAATAGAACACACTGGTGTGACAATTTCAGCAACCAGAACATTAGATTTCAAACAAGGCAGTCAGGCAATTCAATTGAGAATGAAGGCAAACTCGCGTACAAGCAAGTCAGAAAAATGAGAGAATCGAACAGACCAATGAAAAGACCCAGCGTGATAAATCAGTCCACGAAACCCGAAGACCGATTCAAATTCGCGAGGGAGACAGAGGGACGGAGCCTCAGTAATCTCTTCTTCGAATTTCTCTTTGGCCGTTAAAATAAAAGGTGTAACACATGTCATCAGCCGCATTCAAATATCGCTACCCGGCACAGACGAACTGTGATTTCGAACACCCGACTGTAACAATGCCAAAACCTCCCAGGCTGAAATACGAATCACTGCCAGACATACACAATATCCGCCACCATCTCTCAAGAGAGATGCAAAGGCTGGACACGGAGAGCATAACAGCCGAGGCGAAGGGGAAAATCAGAGAGTTTGTTGCAGAAGGTGCTGCCCTGAACCTTTCTCCCACAAGGCAGTACCACTACCTTCTGAGGCTCAGACTCATCGCAAAGGCGATGGGAGAACGCTTCCTCTCGCCGGCAAGAGAGGATATCAGGGATTTCCTGTTCCGGCTCATGTCTGTAGGGTATTCGCCGAACACAATACGCGACATAAAGTCAGTGATCAAACGCTTCTACAGATGGCATTTTGCCGACCCGGACAAGGCAAATCATTTGGTCGGCTGGATAAGGATGCTCAAGGGTGTGCGCCGCGACAAGCCTGACTGCATAATAACAACTGACGAATTCGAACAGATGGTGAAGGTGTGCAGAACACTCAGGGACAGGACACTGATTTCGCTGCTCTACGACTCCGGCTGCAGAATATCGGAAGTACTCACATTGAAGGTCAAGGACGTAACATTCGATGAATACGGTGCGATACTCATAGTAAACGGTAAGACAGGGACAAGGAGAGTGAGGCTCTTCGGCACGTCGGTGCCGTTTCTGAAGAAATGGATTGAGACCCACCGCGCAAGACGTGGTCAGGATGCGTTCGTGTTCACCAATCCTCGAGAC
>DAHXLZ010000088.1 GCA_027365715.1 Methanomassiliicoccales archaeon
TACCAGCCTGAACCACTGGGTATCGCTCACGCTGTGGGCATGACACAGGATTTTGTCGGAAACGAGCCGTTTGTTGTGTATCTCGGTGACAACATACTGCACAGCGGTTTGACCAGGCTCAAAGAATCATTTGAATCCGGAAACTTTGACGCCCTTGTGGCACTCTGCAGAGTAAACAGACCAGAGAGTTACGGAATCGCAGAGCTTGAAGGGGGCAGGATAATCAGGCTTGTGGAAAAACCGAAAAATCCCAGGACAAACCTTGCATTGGTGGGTGTGTACTTCTTCAAAAAACCCATCTTCGATATGATTAAAAAGCTGAAACCGTCAAAGAGAGGTGAACTCGAAATAACAGAGGCGCTTCAGGCACTGATTGACGGCGGTAACCCGGTCGGTTATCATGAAATCAGAGGATGGTGGAAGGACACCGGGACTATGGAAGAGATACTTGATGCCAACAGACTCGTGCTTGATGATATAGAAAGACAGGTTCCGGAAGGCGATTCATCCAGTCGAATCGTCGGAAGAGTAAGGATGCTGAATGGCTCAACAGTAGATGATAAATCAGTGATCAAGGGACCGTGCCATATTGGACAGGGCACCAGGATAATATCGTCGATAATTGGCCCCAACACAAGCATCGGCAGCAATTGCATTTTGGAGGGTGTAGAAATTGAAGATTCCATCGTGATGGACGGATGCGTAATAGACGGGAAGGGAGGAATGAGGCTCTACGAAAGCATCATAGGTGCAGCGTGCACAATCACGAGAAATGTCGGTATAAAGAAAGCATCGAAGATGATTATCGGCAGAGATTCCAACTTAATACTCTGAAGGAGTCTGCGCATCTCCGGGATGAGGTGCGGCGTGGAAGAACTACACCCTGTCTCTGAAAAAGAAATAATAGAGTAAGGGGTCAAAAACTGATATTATTCCCGCGGAGGCAAAGGCAGCTGCGGAAACACCTATCGAGAACAGTATGCCGCTGAGACCTGCTGCAACACCAAAGGGGATTCTCCTTGCGATACCGGTGATGCCTGCGCCCCTTGCACGTTCCGACGGGTCAAACAGCTGCATGGAAAAACTCTGTCTCAGCGGTATCGTCATGCTGTACAGACCAGTCCTCAGAATGAAAATTACCGCAGCCGCAAGGATTGAGCCCGAGAATGGGATGGCTATGAGCAGAATCGAGCTTAATCCACGAAACGCCGTGATGCCTCTTATTCGGCCCATCAGGTTCTCGACCCTGGAAGCAAGCAGCACTGAAAGAGCAGTGCCCACATAGGACATAGAATAGATGAGCGATATCTCTCCGTTTGTGGCATGCATTATGTCGCTGAACCATACTGGAATGAATGGCATAATCATGCCCAGGCCGGCACTTCCGAAAAAGCCTGAGACTGCAATTCTGCTTATGCCGTAAGAGGATTTTACCGGTGCGACAGCGGAGCCTCTTTCCGCAGGAGTATCCCTGAATTTCAACGCAAGAATGAAGAGAAGGCTGACCATCGATGAAATCAGGCCCGTGAGAAAGAGCGTTGTGAAATAGGCTGCACCGCTGAAAAATACCGATACAAGCGTCGAAAAGAGTGAGCCGGAGAGGGCGGCAATGACGGCTCCGGACATCAGGAAGCTGAATGCACCTGTTCTTTTCTCTGGCCCTGTCAGGTCGGCAAGCAGGGATGTCTGCAATGGTGCAATTGGTCCGCCTCCGGATCCGCCGCCGATGCCGCCTGTGAAGCTTACTCCAAGTAGTGAAGTGATGAATATGCCTGTGACATTATGCACGAAGAGCAGAAGGAGCATCATGGCAGGGAAGAGCAGAGAGAGAAGGATGATCATGCGCCGCCTGCCGTAAAAATCGCCAAGAAAGCCGCTCACGGTCGACAGTGCTGCACTTGCCATGGTTGCAGAAAGCGCATAGAGGCCCATCTCTATGTATGAAATTCCTATGAAACGGAGATATAGCGGAAGTACGAAGCTGATGAATCCGAATGCAAAACTTCTGAACATCCTGTACCCTAAAAGCAGTTTTACGAATCCCCGGTTGTTAAGGTTCTCTGCTGATGACATGTTACTGACCGCACATAGACATTACATCTGAAAACAGCATCTGCGGTTCTATGATGTAAACAGCGTCAACAGTGCGTTTTGGTTTAATAGTTTGAGCATAATGATACGAAATCGATGAGAGTTGAAGGAGTAGACGGTTCCCAGAGAATGTTCACTTCCACTGTAGCACTAGTGACCACGGATTTCGATGGCAGGACCAATGTAATGTCGGCTGAATGGTCATTGCGCGTCTCCCTGGACCCGTACCTGGTTGCAGTTTTCGTTGGACACCGGAGAGGCACTCTTGGCCTTATTGAGTCTTCAGGTGAGTTTGGACTGAATTATTGCTCCGATGAACAGGCAACGCTCGCGCACGTTGCCGGCAACAATTCAATTCTGGAAGGGAAGGATAAATGGAGCATGGCGGAGTTCAGAACATTCAGAGGGAAGAGGACAAGTGCACCACTGATTGATGGTTGCATTTCGAATCTTGAGTGCCGGGTGATCGATTCATTCAGAACCGGCGACCACACTGCGTTTGTCGGTGAAGTACTCAATGCCTACTACGACGAAGAGAAGTCGCCGCTGGTATATCATGGCGGCAGGTTCTACAGCATTGGAAGCATGATCCGAAAACGATGAACGAAAAGAGTCGCGTTAAATGTGGAATCAAAGAGCAGACTCCGCCAATCGTGAGCAATTTGTGCATCATCGCGTACCCTGACCTGAATCCCGGGTGCGTGATAAAGTTGATCATCTCCGATTGTTGAGCCGCGGGTCTTTGCGCAATCAAATTATCCACGCAGTTAATTCGGTCACAGTGCTGCGAAGAGATGTGATGATGAAGGTTTGTGTAGTCGGTATGCTCTGTTCCGGAAAGTCTGGCCCGTTGCTGAAGACGATATCACTTCTCGAATTCAGACCCATTGGGTGAACCATGTGAATTCATTGAGGGATGAAGAAACACTGGGAAAGGGCATCGTATTCCAGTATGCCTACTTTGCAACGCTCACATTATCGGGCGCTGCATTCTACATTTATGTAATTCACATCTTCCCGACGAGCCTGGTCGGTTCTGTTGCATTGCTGATAGCCATACTCTCCCTGTTCCCGGTCATATTCTCGCTCGGCCTTCAGTATGGGTGGCAACATTTCACTTCATATGAGATTGGGACCGGAAACAGCGGTGGGATTGGTGGGATAGTGAGCAAGGCACTCAGGATAGGGCTCGTGCTTTCTGCGGCATCGGTTGTATCACTCATTGTGACTGCACATACAATCTCATTCCTGTTCTTTCATTCCTATGCATATGTCAACCTTGTCTACCTGCTGGCATTAGACATTCCATCTGCCATCATGATTTCTTTCCTTAACAGTATAATGCTGGGATTGCAGAATTTCAGGAAGTCTGGCATCATTGGAATGGTGTATGTTGTTTCTGTCTACGGAGTATCTATTGCCGCACTGCATGCAACACACTCTATTTATGCGATACCGTTTGGATGGGGTGCCGGGTATTTCATCGGTGCCCTGCTTTACTACATGGACATAAGGGGGAGGGTGAAATCACTGCCCGGGACAAAATTTGAACTGAAGCCGGTATTTTCCTATTCCCTGCCGCTCTACATAACCGGAATACTGAGTTATGGTGCAGTCTACATAGACAGACTCACAGTTGCGTACCTGAAGGATCTGTCGTCAATTGGCATATACAATCTTGCCCTGCTGGTCGCCTCCGGCACTTCCATTCTCAGTTCCCCTCTCGGTGGAATTATCTTTTCCAAATTCTCAGAATTTCATGGCAGGAATGATGGTGAGATGATAAGAGAGGGAGTCAGAATGTCCACGAATGCGGCTTCGATACTGTATGTACCTGCGGCGCTCGGCATCTCCGCCCTCTCTGTTCCAATTATAATGTTGCTTGCGGGAAGCGGATATGTGCAGGGAGCTTTACCGCTTTCCATCATACTCGTAGTTAACGCGCTGTTCGTCATTGGAGGGCCGCTCGGAAACGCGATGCAGGGGACAAGGAGGACTCGCGTCTTCATAATTTCAACCTCATTCGCACTGCTTTCAAATTTCATCCTTTCCTTCACCCTTATTCCTGTTCTGTCTCTCGTAGGCGCTGCAATAGCCTACTCATCAACAGGCGCCG
>DAHXLZ010000113.1 GCA_027365715.1 Methanomassiliicoccales archaeon
GACGCACTTTTCCAGGGAGCTCCCACATGCCTTGAGTATTTCTGAAATTCTGGTGGAGATCGACACAATGGCAACAAAGTGAGGGGAGAAGGTATCATGGACTACAAGGCCGCTCTGGAACTTCCATTCGAAACTCCCCATATGGTTATTGACATTGATCGTATAAATGCAAATATAACTAGAATGCAGAAGCTGGCAAGAGATAGCGAGAAGAGACTCAGGCCTCATTCAAAGACGCATAAAATCCCGGAGCTTTCCCGTCTGCAAACTGATTCAGGTGCAATCGGTGTGTGCATTCAGAAAGTTTCCGAAGCAGAAGTCATGTTCAGAGGTGGCGTCGGAAGTTTGCTGCTCAGCAACGAAGTACTTGGTGAGAAACTTCTCAGATGCGCTGTCCTCATATCTCAGGGGGCGAACCTGACAGTGGCGGTGGACAACATGGTTTCCGTCACTCAATTTTCCCACGCATGTGAATTTCTGGGAGTCGAGGGTCATGTCATGATAGACGTGAATATCGGTATGAATAGATGTGGTGTCGATCCTGCCAACTTTGATTCGCTTCTGGTCAAGACATTGAAGATGCGTGGTATACACTTCGATGGCATAATGGCATATGACGGCCACGCCAGTTTTCGGGAGAAAAGGAGAAGGGAGAGGGAAGTGCGGCGGGAGGAGAAAATTCTATCGCAGATCGTCGAACAGCTTGAGAAAAAGGAAATTCAGGATCCAATTGTGTCTGTTGGCGGTACGCCTACGGCGGAGATTTGGGCACATAGCAGGGTAGCCAATGAGTTGCAGCCCGGAACTTATGTCTATTACGATACACATTGCGTTCATCTAGGCCTTTGCGCAATGGATGACGTTGCGATTGGTGTGGTCACGACCGTCACCAGCGAAAAGAGAGGAGGGCGTTTCGTACTTGATGCGGGATACAAATCCGTATCACTTGATCAGGGAGCGTACCCAGCAGTAATCGATGAGAACGGTAATGAGTACAGCGTTATTTCCATGTCAGAGGAGCACACCGTTGTGAAAGCATCGAAGAACGTGTCGTATCTTGGAAGGAAGTTCATAATGCTCCCATACCACTCATGCACAACAACCGACCTCTGGGACAACACATACGCAATTTCAAGAGGCACGAAGCCGAGAGAGATTGTGATCGAAGGAAGAGGAAAGAGAGAGTGAGACTTACTCTGTAGGCTGTTCAGTCCGCAGATAGGGTAAATCTACAAATGCGATTTCCTCCGAATCCTCCCCAAAGGAGCATCTGTGAATGACGCTCCCGCTTCTTCCGACAGCCACTGAGTTGCCGATGCAGGAATATCCTTTCCATGGAGGATTTTCCAAAATGCCGACATTGCTTACCGCTATGGTTGTTATGCCAAACTCCCTGGCAAGTTCGGCAAATGATGATATCCACATTCCTTCGTCTGGATCGCTGTATATGCCCGGCTCGACAGCCCATGAAGATGGGGAAAGAATCAGACGGGTCCCCATGAGACCCGCTGAACGACCAAGAAACAGACTCTGCGGAAAGTTGTCGGCGCATATAAGAACAGATGTCTTTTCAACCGGTCTGGAAACGGCCGACAGCGACGAACCGGCGGCATACACCTTTCTCTCGAAATCGAGGAGATTGACTTTCCTGTGACTCAGTAGTGTCTTCCCTTCAGGTGAGAGCAAGACAGCAGCATTGAATATATTACCATTTTCGCCATCAGTCAGCCCTGTGCAGATATAGAGAGAATTCCTGCTTGCGAGTTGTGACAGAAGGCTCACACTTTTCACGTAATTGCTATGTGCATCCTGCCAGTCAGGAGAAGTTAGCCAGCCCACGTCTGCGCATTCCGGAAAAACTACCACATCCGAGTCGTTCGCAGACGCCTCACCGATGAAACTCCTGATTTTTTCGATATTCTTTCTGAGTGAGCCGGATTCCACAAGCATCTGTGCAAGTGCAATTCTCACATTCCTCACTCCTGACACGTTTGACCGCCATCCACAATCAGCTCACATCCGGTTATGAATGAAGCCTCATCTGACGCGAGGAAAACATATGCGCTGGCAACATCCTCCGCCTTGCCATATCTGCCGATCGGTATCTTATTCACATAATTTTGAACCATCTCTTCAGGCAGTTTGGCCTCCTTCTGTATCTCGGTAAGTATGAATCCGGGGCAGACTGATACCGCCCTGATACCACACTTCCCCAGCTCGAGAGCGAGCGACTTTGTGAGCAGCACGATTCCAGCTTTTGAGACGTTGTAATGCAGCAAGCCTTCTTCAGCCAGGAGACCGTTCGTTGACGACATGTTCAATATCACACCGTAGCTATTTTCAATCATGATCGGAGCAACCGCTTTGCACA
>DAHXLZ010000117.1 GCA_027365715.1 Methanomassiliicoccales archaeon
TCCGGAATGAGAAGCTCGTACACTGAAACGGCACTCCACTCCGCCACTGGCTGGTAGTTGAAATGATTAATTTCATCAATAAGACAAAAAGGAGGAAATCAATCAGTGCCTTAGCGTCAAGCGGGCCGCGATGGATCAGAAAAGGGAACAGATACTGGTCATATATTGCAATCAGGAGTGTTCCTTCAGCCCTGCCGGAGAATTTCATGCAGTCGATTCTGCAGAGATTCCCATATGCTGGAGCATCCATTTCCCTGTACATGATTTCCAAAAGTGAGTCGTTGTCTCGGCTGGACAGGGCTGCAACAAGATATGGTGCGGAAATGGCATACAGGCTCGAGTCCGGAAAACAGAATTCATCATTATCGGATATCTACTCAAAGATCTCCGAGTTGAGGGACGCGGTGGCAACAGAGAATGCATCACTCATCGATGTTTCAATTGCACTTTCAGTGGCAGGCGGAAGCATTGGAGAAATGGAGTCGAGGTTAAAATCGCTCGAATCAGAACTCAGGGCGAATGGCATCGGCATCTTCAACGGACGATATGCACAGCATAAGCTCTCCGCGATGTTCGATGTATGCGCTACGCCCCGGTTTCCGACAGTGGTGAGTATAACTGAACACTCACTTCCGGCACTGGTTCCATTCACACAAACGCCGCTCTTTCATGCCGGTGGAACAAAAGTTGGAGTGGATGCGGCAGACGGTTCACCGGTGATCTTTGACCGTTTTGCCGGGTCTAACTTCAATACAGTGATAATCGGCAAAAGCGGCAGCGGAAAGAGTTACTTTGCGAAGCTTATGATACTTCGGGAAACAGAGAAGCGGCCCTCTCACTGCTTCATACTTGATCCTCTTGGAGAATTCATGCATATCGCGTTGTCCCTTGGCGGGTGTCATCGGTCAGTAGAGAGCGAGGGACTGGGTGCAGGCAGGTTTATAGTTTCACACTCAGCCGGAATTGTTTCAGATGCTGTTGACCTTGTCTGCAAGGCTGTGCAACTGGGCGAGCAGGAGATTTCGAAAGTAAAAGACCTCTTCTACAGCTGCGCCGCATCGAATCCCGGGGAAACTATTGCCGGCGTCTTTTCAAAGGTCTCCACATCACTCAATCAGATGGGGGCTGCTGATGTTTCCAGAAGAATCGACAGGGCGATTTCTGGTGATCTGTCTTTCATACTTTCGGGTGAGTCTCTTGATATCAGCAAGGGAAAGATAACTGTTCTCGATTATTCCGGGATAGATGCGGGACTGAAATCCTCAATTGCGTTATTCCTCCTGGAATCCGCTTTTGAAATTTGCAAACATACTGGCGGAGTCAAGACAATAATAATAGATGAGGCATGGAGATTTAACGACGACAATCAGTTGCGTGCCTCACTCTCAAAAGCAATGCGCCATTCAAGACACTACAATCTTGCAATAATGCTTCTAACCCAGAACATTTCAGACGTGACGGGGAGCACGCTCAACAGCGGAATACTCAACAATACAGATTCGTGCTTCATTTTTCGCCACGAAGAGGGCATTTCGGCGCTGCCTGAAGATTATCACCTTGCGACGGAGGAACGCGACTTCATAAACGCTTTCACGCCGCGCGATGCAAGGAAAAGCAGATGCATCATGATTGGAGCTGGAAGGAAGGTGAAACTCGAGATAGAGTCCGAAAAGGAAGAATTTGCGTTGTGCAATTCCGAGGCTGCAGAAAGCTCAAGTCTGTTTCAACTCCTGTATGCGCTTGCTATTGAAAAGCTAGACATAATTGACAGACTAACCGGGGAGGCGAAATAATGGTTGTGAAACATCGTGCAAATGATAAAAACGGAACGATGGACAGATTCCTGACAGTAATGAGATTGTGGCTGGGAGAGGTAAGGGACGAACTGGCAGAGGCAATTTCAATACTCTCTAGCGCAGGACTCTCGGGTACCTGGTGGGCAGATCAGTTGAAGAAAAATATGGAGTGTGATGAGGGCCCGTCCACAAGTCTTGATAGCGCCTTTACCGGCGAGGAATCGACAACCCTGCTGGAGATAGCATTCTGGTCCGGATGGCTGAAGGGCGAAAAGGACATCATGGATCGCATAACAGGCGTTGCCAGCGATATCAGAGACAGGAGGAACTCGGACCAGATGAATGCAACACTCTCCTCATTTGGGCTGAAACTCTCTGATTGCGCAGATACGGCTGAAGAGGCGAATATCGCCTCTCTCGCTTCTGAAATGGTTGCGGAAATGGAGAAAAAGAGCTACAGGCCCGAGATTGAAATGATTTCAATATCTCTTTCTTCAGCCATCGATGGAGATGGATATGCAACAGATATTTTTCCAGTGGAATCAAAAAGGGAGCTGGACGACTTTGTATCCAATGGATCTACCACTTCCCTCACCATGCTGTCGTTCAATTGCGGGCTGCTTGCCGGGAGGCTCATTCAGGCATCACAGAGCAGAATACGCTCTGAATTCATAGTAGGCGAGGACAGAAAAGGAGAGGGTGTCTGATGTCATTTAAAATGAACATAACAGCGCGGCCTTCGCCTGCACCGTATATTTCAACAAGCGCACTGCTTTCACTTATTGCGGCAATCCAATTCCATATGACGAATTCTGTGCTGCGGACGTTGTTCCACAATCTTCCACAATATGTTTACTTTCTACAACTTTCTGCCATTTTGCTGCTTTGCGCTTTTCCCCTGATATTGTGGCGTTTCACATTTTTCATACTCGATGCGGATTCTTTGCAGCTGAGCAGTTTTACTCTGCTGATTCTCAGAAGGAATGTCAATTTTAACCGGGTGCGCCGGATACGTGTAACAAAGAGCGGTCTCTTTTCGAGTGTTACAGGATCAAAGAAGGTGGAATTTATAGACAGCAATGGCAGAGTCATACTCGAATGGAATCCTGTTCGCCCAAGCGAGGAAGTCATGAGAAAGTTGAGAAGAACTTCGCTTCTGCTCCTCTCAGAAAATCAGAAAAACAAACCGGCAGAATGATTGTGAAATAAATCATTCACCGAGCCTCAGACACAGCACCGGAAAAACACCAGTAGTTCACACAGGGAGATAAACTCCTGTGCGATTGCTTAAATAATCCGCGCAAATTACATATCAGGGCTCCCAGCATGCTGGAAGCCACTAAACCACTAAACCACCAAAAGGAAGGAATTCAAACGAGTGTCCAATTGTTCCCCGATGAAAAACTGATAAAGAAATTACACCCCAGCAGGATTTCGTTCATCAAAATCTACCTGGTTGGTGTAACTCTGGTTTTATGGTCGATT
>DAHXLZ010000135.1 GCA_027365715.1 Methanomassiliicoccales archaeon
TATGTCCAGCGTGGCCATCGTCAGGCCGGCACCGTTGGCTATGACACCTATGTTACCCTCCAGCTGCCCGGCCTGAAGATATAAAGTCTGTCGATTATCCCGTCGCCGTCAAGGCACAGGTGCTTGCCGGCGGGAGAGGAAAGGCAGGCGGCATCAAGTTCGCAGGAAATGTGGAAGAAGCCAGACAGAAAATGTCTGAAATCATCGGCATGACAATAAAAGGCGAGAAGGTAAAGAGCGTCCTCCTTGAGGAGAAACTCGACGTGGCAAAGGAGCTTTATCTCAGCCTGGTAATCGACAGGGGGAGCAGATCGGTGCTGCTGATGGCAAGCGCTGACGGCGGTGTCGAAATAGAGAGCGTACCGGAAGACAGAATACTCATTGTCTCTGTTCCGCCTTATGGATACTCGCCATTCCTGACCAGACTGCTCAGGAGCAGAATGGGATTCGACTCTGCCATTACAGAACAGATTGATGACATGGCCCGCAAACTCTACAAACTCTTCATCACAGAAGACTGCGAGCTTGCCGAGATAAATCCGCTCGTCATAAACAGGGAAGGAAAGCTCATAGCTGCTGACGCGAAGATAACAATCAATGATGACGCACTCTTCCGGCACCAGGAATTTTCAGAGGATATTGACGATCTCACACCGCTGGAACAGCGTGCAAAGGCGGAAGACATTTCATTTGTGCAGCTGGAGGGTAACATAGGTGTCATAGCCAACGGTGCCGGCCTGACGATGGCCACGCTGGACATACTCACAATAAACGGCGGGAGGGCCGGTGTATTCCTGGATCTCGGCGGAACCGACGACCCGAAGAAGGTTACTGCGGCATTCAACCTGATGAAGGATGCAAAACCCGCAGTGATATTCCTCAACATATTCGGCGGAATAACGAAGTGTGATACAGTAGCGCTCGGTGTCAGGGCGGCGGTGGAGGAGAGCGGTATAAAGATTCCAATTGTCGCGAGGATAAGGGGAGTGAACGACGATATCGCGAGGGACATACTGAAGAAAATAGGGATTGAGGCTTCAACCGACCTCGTCAGTGCAGCCAGAAAGGCAGTTGCCGCAGGGGTGAACTGAATGGCTGTGCTTGTGGATGCCGGGACAAGGGCGATAGTTCAGGGAATCACAGGACACCAGGGACAGTTTCATGCCAGATCAATGAGGGAATTCGGAACAAATGTGGTCGGCGGCGTTACTCCCGGAAAGGGGGGCAGTGATGTTGACGGCATACCTGTTTTCGATACGGTCATGGATGCAGTTGCATCGACCGGAGCCAACGCAACCTGCATTTTTGTGCCCGCAAAGTTTGCAAAAGACGCGGTATTCGAGGCGGTAAATGCTGGTTTAAAGCTCATTGCCGTGATTACGGAGCACATCCCGTTCCTTGATGCAATGCAGTTCACCACATACGCAAAACTCAATGGCGCAGTTGTGATAGGGCCCAACTGCCCCGGCGTTTCTTCTCCCGGATACGGAAAGATAGGAATAATGCCCTCAAAAATTTTTGCAAAGGGTGACGTGGGCGTGATATCGAGGAGCGGAACTCTCACATACGAAATTGTCAACGCCCTCACCGAGAACGGTTTTGGCGAGACTACATGCATTGGCATCGGAGGCGATCCTGTAATCGGCTCAAATTTCGTCGAAATGCTGTCTTTGCTTGAGGCAGATGAGGAGACAAAGAAAATAGTGATGGTCGGCGAGATAGGTGGAACTGCAGAGGAGGAAGCGGCCGAATTCATCAGAGACCATGTCTCAAAGCCTGTTTATGCATACATAGCAGGGAGGAGCGCGCCGCCAGGAAAGAGAATGGGGCATGCGGGGGCAATAATCAGCAGAGGAAGAGGAACTGCCGAAAGCAAGATAGAAAGCCTGGAAAAGGCCGGTGTCAGTGTTGCTGCCCTTCCGTCAGATATACCGGAAATGATCAGGAAAAAGCGCTGAGTGGCCGGAGACTCTGGCAAATCGCTGAAGCAATGTTCCCGTTGCAGCAGCTCGGCACAGAGACGTGATTCAGGACGGCGGAGACGGCTGCCGCTCTTTCCTGATTTCACTGACTGTTTTCATAATTATGCCGAGAATCTCACTTCTGACCGGTTCCTCATGCTGAGTTTTTGCAATTACGTCAACGGCAATAACATAGGACTGAAAGGTCGTTTCATTAATCATCACATCGGGGGCTGTGCCCTCAACCATAAAACTGCATTTTGAGACGGCACCCATGATTCTCGGCATTACGGCTTCAGGCTCGAGCGTTTTTTCAATCTCAAATTTGGATCGTACACGGAGTGATGTTATTTCCGAGTTTTTGATTATCAGCGCCTGAACCACGATGCCGGCCGGAATCTCGATGGGCCTTCCATCATCGGTTATAAGTTTAACATAAATGAAACCGATGGAATCGACAGTGCATGTGTAACCGCTGACAAGCAGGTCGTTGGAGTAGAATTTTGGCGGATAGGCCGGTGCAAAAAGACCGAACTGCCATGTCGCCAGCGTGATCCTGTCCCCTGCCTTGATGGGTTTCGAGAGTACGAGCACCAGTCCACCGAAAAAGTTGGATAGAACAACCGAGGCAGCCTGTCCCAGAACCAGTCCGGCAAAGGCACCACCAACCAGCAGGCCGGTCAGACTGAGGCCGAGTTCATGAAATGCGACAAACGCCAGCAGGACGTACGCAACAAGTAGAAAAATGTAATGAATACTGACCGCTCTTCCCCTGCCTATTCTGGAGGTAAGAACCCTGATGAGGATTCTGCCAAGAATCGTTATGAATACATAGCCGACAGCGAGTATCAGTATTGAAGTGATTACGGAAACATAACTGAGTGGAAGATGTGGATAATAATGTGAAATTATGTAGTCCACGCCGTAAATTATTCCACCAAAAACAAAGATGAGAATAATAGTTGACTCCACAATTCGCAGTCTTCCTTTCTTTTCCTCTCCGTCACTTCCATTCATCCGATAAAACCAGCCATTTGCCCACTGTTTTTCGTCCCATCCTATTTTGCCATGGCATATAACGCTTTTTGATCTGACTGCTGAGTTTGTGCGAGTTGTGTATACTGGTTTGTAAAAACATCGGTGGTCTGCTGCCGAAATGTCTGATAAATGTCTGATTTGACAGCTGCAATTGAGATTTTTTCAATCGCCATTGACGGCAGGGAATATTGTCCTCTGCAAATTAAAAATTAGAAAGAGATTGGAAAGAGGTTTAAGGAGAAAATGTGTCCAGATTACGCCTTCTTTCTCCGCGTGTATATAAGGGCTGCCGCACCAACAACAATCACGGCTATGACGACCCCGATTGCACCCAGAATGAGTGGCGAAACACCACTGGATGCTGTTGTAGTAGTTGTTGTGCTGTTGGTAACCGCGTGTGCATATAGTGAATCAAGCGGACTGATCAGCTGCTGGTTTGGATAGAAGCCGCCGACGACACCCGGTCTGTACGCGTAGTATACTTTTGCGCCAATGATGGGTATTATCGGTACCTGGCTTGCAATTATGCCCTGCACCTTCTGGAGTGTTGCATTCAGCGCTGCCGGGTTGGTAACCTCCAGGTTGGCCTTGCTCAGCAGGTTGTTAACAGTGGTGTTGTTGTAGTGCTCAAAGTTCCAGTAGCCCTGCCCGTCGAATGCCGCCCAGAGGTCGTACCAGGGATTTCCGAACAGTGGCCCGTAGTTAAAGTAGCTGGCGAAGTTGAAAGACGGGTTTATGAATGTCTCGGTCACCCACGTCTGGACAGGGATAATGTTGTAAGTCACCTCGAAATTATCTGCTGCAAGCTGCTGCTGCATTATCGACATGGCTGTTGTCCAGTCGCTGATTGGTATCTCGGCGAAATTTATGTTGACTGTAGTGTTGTTGGCATACTGCCAGAAGCCGTTGCTCCCTATGTGCAGTCCAGCTTCCTTGAAGTACTGGTTTGCAACAGTCAGATTGTAGGAGTAGTAAGGCACACTCGTGTTGTAGAAAGCGCTCTGCGTCCAGGGCAGTCCGCCGAAAGATGCCTGTCCGCCAAGTCCGTCTTCAGCCTTGTAGAGTATCTGTGTTTTGTTTATCGCCGATGCGAGTCCCTTTCTGAAGAATGTGTTATTGAAGGGCGCAACCTGCAGATCGAACCAGAGAACAAGCGAGAAGGTGTCCTTGTATGCAACTGCCTTTATTCCCGGCGTGGAGTTGAGCTGTGTGAACAGATTGCTCGGATCAACGTATGTTGCATCAATCTCTCCGGCTTCAAGCGCCAAAATCATTGATGTGCTTGATTTGAACAGCACTATTACTTCCTTGGAGAAATTCGGCTTCCCTTTGAAGAAGTAAGGGTTCGCAACCAGGTTGATATTGGCTCCGACAACACTCTGCAGAATCATCGGGCCGCAGGAGAGCTGGTGCCCGATATTCATATTGTAATAGTTTCCGGCGTCGGATATGTTTGAAACATAGTTGTGCCAGGCATACGGTATTATTGTCTGACCGCCGAGGTAGTAGAACATCATAACCGTCGGGGCAGTTAACTGGAATACCACCGTGTACGGGTTTGGAGCGCTGACATTTACGAGATACGGGTCAATATTGTTGAAGTCCAGTGTTGTGTTGGCCATTATCGCGTGGAATGTGTAGACCACATCCTGAGATGTAAGGGGCATGGCTTTTGCCGTTCCGTTTACCCATGTTGCATTATGCACCAGATTGAATGTTATTGTCTTGCCGCCGTTTGTTATGTTCCAGCTCTGGGCAAGCCATGGTATTACAGTCCCGTTGCTGAATTCATACAGGAGAGTGTTGGAATAAGTTATACCAAGTACGTCACCGGACAGACCGCTCGCAGTCAGCGGATTCTGGTTTGTTATAATTTCGTTTTCTGCAGTCCCCAGAATGAACGTTCCGCCGCTGGAAGCTGTCTGCGCGTTCGCATGACTTGCGACCACAGCCAGTGAACCAGTTGTCATCAGCATTGCACACACTAAAATCGCCATCACGTGTTTACCTTTCAAATTGATGTCCCTCTGCGAATTTTTGGCTGCGTAATGCACGTGAGCTATTTAATGGCATTCGGTGACCAGTTCTACTGTTTACAGGATTTCCGCCACGCATGTCTGGTGTCAGTGATGCTGCAGTGACTGTTGAATTCATTTTTCGAAAAAAATATTTTCTTCATGAAACAGAAATTATGGCTTATCTCACGCCTTCTTCAGCTGGATCCTGTACATTTCAAGTATTTCGCCGCTCGTTGTAGCATCATATGCACTCTTGTCCTTCCTGAAGTTTCCAGTAAAACGCGGAAATCTTACAGCAAGTCCATAGCCTTCCTTCACCCTTCCCCAGCAGCACGTGTGCACCGGGCTGTGAGTTACTTCTGCACCAAGCACCTCAAGCACCACAGCGGGCCGGAACCAGAAATCTGCAGTCATGCGGCTTTCAACTTCAGGCGATTTTGTTTCGATCAGATACGGCTTCATCATATCCAGCAGGGAAACAAGTGTTGCGTCGTCAAAACCGCTCCCGAGCTTGGTAACAGTTTCAAACACCTCTCCCTCCCTGTTGTAAGTGGCCATGAGAAGCGCCCCGTACGTGCCGCTCCTCCTTCCCCTCCCGGCAAATGCACCGACGACGACCATGTCTACGGTGTCTATCATTTCCGCCTTGTAATCCTTCTTGTACTTTATCCAGAGCCATCCCCTGGCGCCGGCCTGGTAGACAGACTCTTCCGACAGGGATTTGGCAACTATGCCCTCGCATCCGGATTGAAGCGCTAGATTGAAAAAGTTCTCGGCATCCGCGGTTGAGCTGACGAAACTCACGGTCGAGAGCTTTACGCGATCGTTTTCCGTGATTGCCTCTTCGAGCTTTTTCCTTCTCTCGCTGTATGGTGAATCCATGAAATTCTTTCCGTCTGCGAGCAGAATATCAAACAGGAAGAGTGTCACAGGAAATTCTTCAATGGCCTCTTCAACACCGTGTTTCCGCCCTCTTCTCCTCGATACTACCTGGAAGGGGAGCATTTCGCCAGTGTTGATATCGACAGGTACGCATTCACCCTCAATGATTCCGGTCTTTCCGCGAAATGCGTCAGCAACCGCTTTAAGCATTTCCGGAAACTGATCTGTTATCTCCTCAAGCTGTCTTGAGAAGAGCCGGACTTTTCCATCACTGATGTGCGCCTGCATTCTCAGCCCGTCGTATTTGAAGTCGAGTGCGGCCGCACCGCCCATCTTCCGGAGTATCTCTTCCAGCCCCGGCAGCCTCTCTGCAAGCATAGACCTTACAGGCACATTGACCTCGAGGCTGAGAGACTTCAGTCCTTCCATTCCGCCCGTGCAGAGAGCAACGGCAACCTTTCCCAGATCGCTGGTTATATTGAACGCCACTTCAACCGCATCTCTGTCCTCCTTTGATGCGAAAGTCGAGGACAGCGCATCAATAAGCGTCATCGCTGCAACACCAATCCTCATCTTGCCCACGACTATTCTCAGTATGTATTTCGCTTCAGCAGGGGTTGAGGAGGCAAGCAGCGCGGCAAGGAGGTTGATCTTCATCTCCTGAGAGCCCTGGCCGGAGGCCGATGCCATCCTGGAGAGCGATTTGTGCACCTCATTGACAGTCAGGGAGCCTGAGCCGAGGCCGGAGGGAGATGAAACTGTGAGCATCTGCTCGCCGAGCAGACCTATGTCGCCAATCTCTTTCCACATTGCCTCCACCCTGACCTGTTCCACCCTGCAGACAGTCGACAGGGTCCTGATTGCCATCTTCTCAGCCATGCCTATCTTTTCAGGGTAGAAATCCGGGAAGAGCCGGCCATGTGTCATATAAACCACATTGGCCATCTCATCGCAGCCGGCTTTTCGAAACATATCTACAAGCAGGGATGTAATTTCCAGTCGTTTTGTGGTTGCCTCCACCTTCTCGTAGAAGTTCGCAACTTCCCTGTATAGCATTAACCGGGCATATCCGCGATATGATAAATACGACGTTGTCAATTCTTCGTTGATATGCAGAGATGGTGAGCTCTTGAAATGTCCGGATGGCATTCAGTGAGATGTGCTGGCATTTAAGTCTGTAGTGCAGAAATATTCACCCTCTCCGGAATTGCTCAGTCTCATGGAATCG
>DAHXLZ010000142.1 GCA_027365715.1 Methanomassiliicoccales archaeon
TGAAACGCAAAGTGATTATGAAAATAGTTTACGTTACGCTTGGCGCTCTGATACTGTTCGGCTTATTCGGCAGGATAATTTTTGCAATTTACGGAATCACATTGCCGGCCTTCGAAATTGCAGGCGGAATACTCCTGTTCAATACGTCATTTTCGATGATCCAGGGCGAGAATCCAAGATCCAAAGCTACCAGGGAGGATGCGGATGAGGCTCTCGCCAGGGAATCGGTTGGAATCGTGCCGCTTGGTATACCGCTATTTGCCGGCCCAGGCTCCATAACAACTGTGATAATATTCTTCGGAGAGGCAAAAGGTGTAACTGATGAAACATTCGTTGTTTTATCAATTCTCATTACCGTCTTAATTTCATATGTCGCTCTTCTGTATTCGGGTCCTCTTTTCAACCGTATGGGCAGAATGGGTGCGATGGCCTTTTCAAGAATTGAAGGGATATTGCTCTCAGCGCTCGCAATCCAGTTCATAATTACCGGGATTGTTGCAATATCACACACCATTTGACAAGCGGGTCACTGGTGAAGCTTTTAGATACCACTTCCTGCTTTCCGCTCCCGGCCGGATGGAGGAATCAGATGAAGACAGCATTAAAGGAAGAGCTGCTGACAGGCAATTCGGGCCTCTGGTCAATCGGGATTGCCGTCATGATCCGGTCAATCGGATTCGGTGCAACATGGCCATTCATGGCAATTTTCTTTAACAGGATACTGCACGTTCCGATTTATGAAGTCGGGCTGGTCTTTGCCGCACTTGGAATCTCCGGTACATTCTTTCAGATATTCGGCGGTTATCTCTCGGACTTCAGAGGGAGGCGTTTCGTTCTTCTGCTGGGCAGCTCTATCGGGATTGTCATATACGCGGGAATGACACTCCTGCTCGCTCATGGAACCGCCGTCCTGCCTCTCATCGTGCTCTTTATTCTCACTTCGCTTTCCGGCTCGCTGATTATGCCTGCATCTAACGCGCTTGTAGTCGACCTGACAGCTCCCGAAGAGAGGACCAGGGCTTATTCAATTTTCAGGATATTGTCAAATGTGGGCTGGGCAGTCGGGCCACTGGTCGGCTCAATTCTTTTCAATTATGGTGTGATGTGGATATTTTTACTCGTGGTGCTTACGCTCATTTTCCAGTTTAGCATAATTTACTTTTTTGTGACCGACAGAAGGGCAAATTCAAGAAAAACAGCCGGTGGAATTCGCTCCCGTTTTTCCGGCATGATTGTATTCGACAGAACGCTCGCAATATTCAGCGCAGGTACGTTTCTTCTGATGGTGCTCTCCTCACAATTCTCAGTTACCCTGCCCGCATACCTGGTGACCAAAGCTTCCGTGCTTTCAAATCAGCTGGGTTATATTTATACAGTCAACGGGGTGGTTGTTGTCCTCGGACAGTTTCCGATGACCGCTGCCGTTCGAAGATTTAAGGATGAAAGTGTCGTGTTGCTTGGCACCCTGTTCTACATTCTGGGATATTTTCTTGTCGCGTTTTCAAACGGCATATTTCAGCTTATGCTGGACATGGTGCTGATAACAACCGGGGAAAATCTCACGACGCCGGGCATTAACAGCATGGTTTCCAAGCTCTCACCTGGCGACAGAGTGGGCAGGTATATGGCATTTAACGGTGTGGCAAATTCGTCCGGGAGAGTAATGGGTACCACTGCCGGATCAATATTGCTCTTTATATTCTCATACAACGGCATAATGGTCTGGTCGGTCCTCGACATGTTCGGTCTGTTTTCCATGCTGATAATGATTTACCTCGGCATTACCAGAAAGAGAGGGGACTGGCAGGAAGTCTCAACCGCCATCACTGTCTCAGGGCGGTGAGATTAAAATAAGAATTGGTATTCGTAGTCTGGGAATTAATTTGCCTGTATATGAAATTAAAATATCGCTCAAGGAAGGGATAGTCGACCCGGAAGGGGAAAATACGAAAAAGACGCTGGAACTCCTTGGTTTCCAAAATGTGACACATGTTTCATCTTACAAACTTTATTCAATATCCCTTGAAGGAGGGACCGACAGCGCTGAGAGGGAGATTGAAGACATGTGCAGAAAACTTCTTGCGAACCCTGCAATACACAGATACAGTTACAGAAAGGTGAGTGACTGATACTTCTTCGGACGGAATGCCAATGACTGATGATTATTTCGAACCTTCTGAAGCACCTGATGTATGGACTGTCAAAATCAGGAATGCAGATGAGGCGGCGCTCGCTGACATAGACCGGATAATGGGACTCGGAATGAGTCAGGTTGAGATTATCGCTGTCAGAGAGTATTTTGAAAAGAAGGGGAGAGATGCCACAGATATCGAACTTCAGTCAGTAGCGCAGGCCTGGAGCGAACACTGCAGCTACAAGACATCAAAACCCGTCCTGCGCCGTTTTCTTTTCCCCCTGTCCGGCAGGGCATATGCAATCGGTGATGCAGGTGTCATGGAATTCGATGCAAAGCATGTCTATTCCCTGAAGATGGAGAGTCACAACCATCCAAGTGCTATAGAGCCGTACGGCGGCGCCGGGACAGGAATCGGCGGCATCGTGAGGGACATACTGTGCATGGGGACCAGGCCAACTGCCCTGGTTGACCCAATTTTCTTCGGTCACCTGGATGCCGACGCCTCTTCCCTTCCGTCTGGAACAAAACATCCGAAATATCTCTTTTCCGGCGTTGTAGCGGGGATAAGGGATTATGGTAACAGGATAGGTGTCCCGACTGTTGCCGGAGGCGTTTGGTTTGACAGCAGTTACAATGCAAGCTGTCTGGTCAACGCCGGCTGCCTTGGTTTTGGCACAAAGAGAAACATTGTGAAAAATAGTTTCACGGATGAGGGGGATATACTGGTTCTGGCAGGCGGTCTTACTGGCAGGGACGGAATACACGGTGTTAATTTTGCTTCGAGAATACTGACAGGACAATCTCATGAGGATGACAGGGGTGCCGTTCAGCTTGGCGACCCGATTACAAAGGAACCGCTCATACATGCGGTAATGGAACTGGTCGAAGAGGGTAAAATAAAGTCTATGAAGGACCTTGGTGGCGGTGGGCTTTCGGCTGTTGTCGGAGAAATGTCGCATTCGGGGTCCCTTTCAGCCGAGATAGACATAGGCGCCGTGCATTTGAGGGAACGGGGCATGAAACCCTGGGAAATATGGGTTTCGGAATCTCAGGAAAGGATGCTGATTTCAGTCAATTCAAAGGACCTGGAACACGTACTCTCTGTGTTCAATTTCTGGGACGTTTACGCATCAAAGATAGGCGTTGTCCGGAAAGGCAGCAACGTAATAGTAAAACAGGGCGGAAAAACCATACTTGATCTCGATACCGGATTTGCAGTAAAAGCACCGGATTGCAGCAGAAGCATGAAGAGGAGATCGGACAGAGGGCGTTCAGGCAAACCGGTTGATATCGGTGTGAACCTGTCCGAAGCCGTCGACCGTATACTCCCTGATATAAATGTGTCAAGCCGCGACTGGGTGGTGCACATGTATGATTATGAAGTCGGCGGGAAAACGGCTGTCAAACCGCTCCATGGCATTCCGGGCTTCCAGTCACACGGCGACGCCTCTGTCATCAGGCCACTCACTGGCAGCTGGAAGGGGCTTGCTGTTTCTGTTTCAGCACAACCCTGGATTGCATCAGCAGACCCGTATCAGGGCTCTCTTCATGCAGTTGACGAACTGTGCAGAAACCTCGTCGCTGTTGGAGCAAAGCCGGACTCTCTTACCAACTGTCTCAACTTCGGTAATCCTGAAAAACCCGATATAATGTGGGAATTTTACGAATCTGTAAGAGGGCTCGCGGAAGCCGCGGGCGCTCTTGGACTCACCGTGCCCTCCGGTAACGTCAGCTTCTATAATGACGGCGAAGCCGGACCAGTAATGCCAACTGTCTCACTCATGGGTGTCGGCATCATAAGTGATATGCGCAAAGCGGTCACTTCAGACTTTAAGAGAGAAGGCTCTTTGCTGTATCTCATCGGTGGAAAGGACAACAGGCTGGGGTGTTCAGAATTCGCACGCATATTCGATACCGGGGATACGCTTTTCCCGCCTGTTGACCTGAATCGTTCTTCATCTCTGTGCAGTGCGATTACTGATTTGGCCTGCGATGGTGTCTTTCTGTCGTGCCACGATATTTCGCAGGGCGGATTATTCACTTCAGCCGCTGAAATGGCCTTCGGCGGCAACACAGGTGCGGTGATTGATGCCGATGTGCTTGGAACGGGCTCTCTCGTCTCCCGGCTCTTCTCCGAGGCACCAACAAGGTGGCTCGCTGAAGTTTCATATGATAAACAGGAGAAACTCATGGAGAGACTCGGGGGCGATGCGACCCTTGTAGGAACAACCGGTGGCAGGAGCATCAGGGTTTTAAATGAAGGAAAAGCCGTGTACGGGGAGTCGGTTGACGCTCTCAGAAGAAAGTGGCAATCCCCCTTATGGGACAGGATGGGCTGAGCAATGAAGCGGAACGAGATTACTGTTGCTGTTCTGAGAATCGAGGGTACAAACATGGAGGATGAGGCCGCCGCCGCCTTCAGCGCTTCCGGTGCCATGGTCGAGAAGATACACCTGAAACAGCTGGAAGGAAGGTGCCAGCAGTCAAAACGAAGGTCACTTGAGGATTTTGACATGATAGTTATACCCGGTGGCTTCTCAGCCGGAGATTATGTCCGTGCAGGTGCAATATTTGCTTCAAGGATCAAGGCATCTGTCGGCAAGGAGCTGCTTTCATTCGTCGATGAGGGAAAACCCGTACTCGGTATATGCAACGGTTTTCAGGTTCTTGTAGAACTCGGCATACTCCCTTCGGGCGGTGAAAAAGGCGAACTGCTCCCAAGAGCGGCGCTCGCAACAAACATATCGTGCAGATATGAGTGCAGGCCGGCATTTCTTAAAAACGTGAACAGGGGGCACTGCATCTTCACCTCCCTGATACCGGCGGGCACAATACTCTCTGTGCCGACCGCTCACGGGGAAGGAAAGATGACGTTCCCTCCATCACGATCGGACGAATGGGTCAGAAAGCTGGAAGAGTTCGATGAAATAGTCTTCCGCTATGTGGATGACCATGGGGAGTATGCCGGATACCCCTGGAATCCAAATGGCAGTGTTCACAACATAGCGGGCGTGACGGATGAAACGGGTTTTGTTCTCGGCATGATGCCGCATCCTGAACGAACCTACTGGCGCTATCTGCACACAGACTGGACCAGGGGCGACAGTTCACCCGAATCACATGGCGACGGCCGACTCATCGTCGAGTCGGCCCTCAGTTATCTGGAATCACACTTTTGAACTCAGCCTGTGTCCACATCAATCTCCACGACGTCACCATCGCTGAGATTCTGCACAGAACGAAGATGTTCCTTTGCTATTATCTCCATCACATCGGTATAATGGGTGCGGACAGGAAGGATTATTGCACACTCTGTTTCCTGCATTTTCGCAATGAAGCACTTAACATCCCCGAATGTTCTTCCCTTGCTGACAAACCCCTGTATGGTTATTCCGGCGGAATATGTCAGCCGTTCGAACAGCGGCATGTCGGATGGAGCAACCCGTACATTCAGCGTCCCTTCAAACGGCCTGAACAGAAGTCGCTTCCGGAACTGCAGCATGTACTTTTGCTGTGAGATGTAATATTTTCCCTCTCCAAGTCCGCTGAAAACGGTTCCGTGTATCTGCAGTTTCTTTGTTGGTTCGAACAGCAGCTTGTATTCAAGATATTCCTTCTTCAGCAGTTCGAGACCTGTTTCAGATATCATCAGTTTCTGACCTTTTTTACCGATCTGCCTTTCGATGAGACGCTGTTCGGCAAGGCGGAGTATTTCCCTGGATGCCGCCTGCTGGCTGATTCCAACAGATTCACCAAGCCTGCTGGAAGTTATCTCTGTGAATGTGGTAATCGCGCCCATTATGGCAAGTTGCTTCAGTGTCGAAGTATGGTCACCCTTCATGTTTTAACTCGGCAGCACAGGAATTTGTTAAGTTAAATATTTGTGTGGCGGTCAAAGCGCTTCATCTGAACGGTAGAAATCAAGCCGCTTTCTTCCCCTGAGCATTATCACTCTGAGTCCACCGGAGACGAGTTCTGAAGCGAGGCGCATGTCGTTGGTTACAACTGCGAATGAAGCTGTTTTTCGTGCAGCTTCTACCACCGCATCGTCGCCTTTCGCCGATGAGGCAACGGTTCTGTACCTCGCGCTCAGACTGAGTGCCATTTTCGCCTCTTTCTTATCGATGCGGGCAAGTTCCTCAAGAACCGCGGTAGGAAGTATCACAGAATGCGTACCAATCAGACCGTCAAGTTCTCTGTCAAGGTTGATTCCATTCTCAAATACGGAAATCAGTGCACTCGTGTCCACTATGACAATCTGCTCCATGCTTCACACTACTATGCCGAAACCAATTAATCTCCACTTTCCTGCAAATTTCCTGGATATTGCAACACGCTGCCTGACTTCAACACACACCGGTATCTTGAGGTTGACATCACATGTGTCTTTTCTCGCACTTGTAACGAGTCCAACTGTTGTGGATGTGCCCAGGTTGAGCATCAGCGGCTCGTTTGTCTTGATACTCTCGATTTTCTGTTCTTCGGGGCTGCCGACCACTCTCTCCAGGAGGTGTGTTTCCATCGAAAATGACTGTAATACCGGTGGAAGCGTACCGGGCTTTCCGGCGATCTTCCCTACGAGGCTGTCTGACTTCGTCAGGGAAGGATCCAGTTTTGTTCCCACGGCTATAAGGCCGCCGGGACCCGCAGATTCAAACCTTCTGCCGCCTGATTGTATCGCCACTACCTTTGAAAATAACGGCTGCCAGCCTGTCTTGCCGCCGCTTTCAGTCCTCTTCCCCGGTGCAATCTCAATTTCATCACCGACTGAAAGTTTTCCCTCTGAAATTGTGCCGCCAATCACTCCGCCGTTCAATTCTCCAATGGGTGTTCCAGGCACGTTGATATCGAAGGATCTTGCCACATACATCCTGGGTGGTTTTGACAGATCGCGTTTTGGTGTCGGGATCACATTTTCCATGCTCCATGCAAGGTAATCAAGATTTGTCCTGTGATGTGCGCTGACGGGCACAATCGGTGAATTTTCAGCAACCGTGCCCTTTACGAATTTCGTGATTTCCTGATAGTTCTTCATCGCCTGGTCCTCGGTTACGATGTCTATCTTGTTCTGGACAATGATGACGTTTTTGACGCCGATGACATCGAGTGCCATCAGGTGTTCTTTGGTCTGGGGCTGCGGGCATTTTTCATTTGCAGCGATAATCAGGAGTGCGCCGTCCATTATGGCCGCGCCCGAAAGCATGGTGGCCATCAGTGTCTCATGACCAGGAGAATCCACAAAAGAAATTGATCTCAGATATTTTACACCGGATTTGCAGTTCAGGTTCGCTTCAAGTGTTGAATAATATTCAGGACCGTCCCCATCTTCACACTTGAATATGGATGAATCGGCATATCCCAGCTTAATGGAGATGCCACGCTTTATCTCCTCGGAATGCCGATCAGTGGATTCACCGGATAATGCCTTTACAAGGCTGGTCTTCCCATGGTCCACGTGACCAACGAGCCCAACGTTGATCTCAGGTTGCCTCGCGACATGCATTACTTGCTCTCCTTCTTCTGGAAAATCTCTGAAACAGGTGTCGGGCCAAAAGCGGTAATTTTCAAATTAAGCTGAACTGTTACGGGGGAAACTGTGTTACCTCTTACAGTCCTCCTTTTCCTCACGCCCTTCCTTGCAGGTCTGAAGCCGGCACCGCCGGAGAGCATCAGTCTTCGCCTCTGCTGTCCAGGCAGGTCGTGCCTCATCAGGAAACCATCTTTGTCGGAACCACCGGTGATTTGCAGTTTGTATCCCGGAAGTTTGAAGTAAATACCATCCACCACATCCCCGATTTTCTTTCCTATCAGTGCTGATGTCTGTGTTCCTGCTACATCTACCTGATAAGACATACCTGTTTTCGGATCATTTATGACTGCCTTGAAATCGGCCATTAAACTCTGCACCTTTCATCGCATCAAATTGCACGGTGACTTATACTTTTCCTAAATAGTTCGTTTTGAAAGGCAGAATGCGACACCGCACAGCATCACTGCAGTCCTGTTCCGCATCGACTATACTTTGTTCAGAACCGCAGTTCCGGCTCCGGAAGCAGGTGTCCTCCTCTTCATGAGATAATAGGAGATGCCCGTAACAGACAGTGCGACATAGTAGCTTATATCGGCTCCGCCAAGGTAACCGGCCGATATGAAACCGGTGTAACTGAGGGTGCCGTACCCCCACGATATGAACGGGATGGAAGATGCCAGGCCAAGCAGGTAGCTGAACAGGCCGCTGGACTTCAGGCGTGGTGCCGTTTCCACGTATTTGAAATCCCTGTTGCCAAACACAAAGAAATCCAGGAGCACTATTGCGAGCCATGGTGTAATCCAGTAATCCAGGAGAAGCAGAAAACCTTCATAAAAAGAAGTGAAACTTCCAGATAATGCAACTGTAAGCACCGATCCTACGATGCCTGACAAAAGTACCGCCTTCCACCTTTTGATCCTGATGTCCAGAACGAGCGATGAAAGTGCACTTGTGTAAATGTTAAGCGCATTGGCTGATAATGTGCCCAGGACAATGGCAACAAGAGCCGCGGTTGCGAGTAAACCCAGCACGTAGCCGAATGAGCCAATTATCCCAATCGCCGCGGCTTTACTGCCATAATTGCCGTAAATGTAAGCTGCCACCAGTGCTCCAAGCGCCTCGAACCAGAATGAAGCTATGAAACCTCCAAGGAATGTCGAAATTGCCGACTTCTTAACACCGGTATCCTCGGCCAGGTATCTGGAATAATCAGAAGCGTAGGGACCCCAGCTCATCAGATATGAGAGTGATGCTCCCAGAAGCAGCACCGAATTGACCAGGTAACCCGGAACACCGGGGACTACAGCAGGTCTGTATGCCCCAAAGCTCTGTCCGTGCATCAGTATTATTACAGTGGCGGCTCCAAAGAAGATGCCCAGCACAACTGCCATTATCTTTTCAAACTGATGTATGAAATTGTGCCCATAAATGCCGATGATAATCATGGCAAGGAGCAGAATGATGGCACTCTGAACATAGCCGATGTGTAACAGGTCGTCAAGGGCAAAGCTCCCGAGTACCGCATTTACTGTAAACCATCCCACCGAGCTTGCCCACTGGAGGACGGCCGGCAGATAAGCTCCTTTCCTTCCAAAAGTACCACGGGTTATTATCATCTGCGGATAACCAAATGACGGACCCATTGAGCTTGCCAGAGCAAGAAGTATGCCGCCTGTCAGGTTGCCGACAAGAAGTGCTATGAGTGCTGTGCCTATCGGGAGCGAGAAGAGCGAGACTGCAAGGTAGCCCACAGCGTAACTTCCAATGGTAATGTTGGAAGCAAACCAGATTGCAAACAACCTGCCAGGCTTTCCGTGTCTTTCTTCAGTTGGTATGTGTTCAACGCCGAACGGCTCTATCTTCAGAATGCTGTTTCCATATTTGCTCATTCAGAATTCATCCGCCATCTCAAGCATACGCCTGTAGATCGATGCAATAGATTACACTTTCGTCTTTTCAAAAACCGCCTCTATGCTCTGCTAACTGGCGATATCGGCCTGATGCCGGATGCCGACTGGTGCTGACAGTGCAGATGGTGCCAGTACGCCAGCTGCCCCGGGTCGTTTTGCCGCCTGTATGTGTTTTGCCGGAAAAACAATGTGCTTATGCTGAACAGGCCAGGCACCTGTGACCGGTGCAAATCGCAATTCAGGCTAAAGAATAAGTACTCATGAATTTTACTGCGCTATATGCGATTCAGACCCCTCGGCGGCAGCTCATTAAAAGTTTCGGAAATCGGTTTTGGAGCATGGGCTGTTGGCACCAACTGGTGGGCGGAGAATAGTAAAGAGACGGAGCTGAAGATGCTCGATAAGGCGGTGGACGCCGGTATAACTTTTTTTGATACATCAAATGTTTACGGTGATGGAAACAGTGAAAGGATACTGGGAGAATTCCTGCACGGGAGAAGAGAAGAATTCGTTATCGCCTCCAAGTTTGGTTACGACACCGATGCACCGAGGGTTGGAGGCACACACTCAGAACGTCCTCAGCGCTTCGAGCCGGAATATCTCAGGATTTCACTGAAGAAGAGCCTGGAGAATCTGCAGACAGATTATCTGGATCTTTATCAGCTTCACAATCCAAAACTGTCTGCCATCAGAAACGACGAACTGTTTGATGAACTGGATCGGCTTGTGGCTGAGAATACCATCCGCTCGTACGGAATCGCGCTCGGACCCGCAATAGGGTGGAAAGAGGAGGGCATGGAAGCAATACGCAGCAGGAAAATAACAACAATCCAGTCTGTATACAACGCTCTGGAGCAGGAGCCCGGAAAAGGGCTGTTTTCCGAAGGAATGCTGCATCAGGTTTCAGGGCTTGTACGCGTGCCACACGCATCGGGAGCCCTTGATGAGCGGTACAACCCTTCGGAGAAGTTTCGCAAAGACGACCACAGAAACTACAGAATGCAGAAATGGCTGGAGGATATGCGTCCTCTCACACTCAAGCTGACCGGGCTCGCAGAAGAAGAGGGTATGTCATTGACCCGGCTGGCACTTGCTTTCACTCTGTCAAACAGAGCCGTTGCCTCCGTGCTGCCCACGTTCACCTGCGTGGAAGACATAGATCTGTTTGTTTCAGACGAAAGTCTGAGATCCCTTTCCGGTTCTGTAAAGGAAAGAATAAATTCCATTTATGAGGAAGCACGGCGGATAAATGAACAGACCGTTTCTACGGTCTGAAATCAGGCATATCTTTCCTGCTTGCTCCTTCAATCATCATGCATCTGTTCATTATAACCGTCATGCCTTCCGATTTTGCTCTTTCTGCAGCTTTATCGTCCTGTATTCCTAGTTGCATCCAGATCACATGGGGGTGACCAGTCTTCTTCCTCATTTCCACCGCCTCATCCACTATCGAAGGAACATCGCCCGATGGTCGAAATATGTCTACGATGTCTATCTGTGACTTGATTTCATCGGGAATGTGGCTCAGAGACGGATACGCCTTAAGCCCAAGAATTTCCGTGGCGGTGGGATTGACAGGCACAACGCTGAACCCGCGGTCCATCAGATATCTGGCTACTCTGTAACTGTCCTTTGCTGGATCCTTTGAAAGGCCGACAACAGCTATTTTCCTGTACATTCTGAAAATAGAGTCTATGGTTTCCTCGATCATACGAGCTCAACTGCACCAGATACGTTTTTGCTGTTACAAATCTCTATCTGATCGCATCGGCGTGCAAAGAGCATTCTCGACAAATCACTGAAAATTCCAGGGAATAGGCACAGACTGGTTTGCAATCACAATTTTTGTCCGGCCGATGCTTTACGCTGAAAGCCCTCTGCAAGTTTCCGGATTTCTCTGACCTCTTCCTTGAGTCTTTCAACTTCCAGCCTCAGGGATTCCTGCTCATGTTGAGGATTCATCCCCCTGATTGCAGTGATTGCGTCATAAGCCCTTCTCTTCAGTCTTCCATCTCTCTCCCTGCTTATCAGGTATTCAAGTTCCTGTACTCCTTCTAATTTGCCGGCCAGTTCAGCAGCCTCAATTGCCGCATTCCTGTACCGCAGATTCTCGTCCTTAAGCTGCAGGTATATGAATTGCCTCACTCTCGGATCTTCTTTACCAAGTCTGGCTATCGCGCGCAGTGCGGCACCTCTGACTCTCCAGCTGAATCCACTGCCGGTGTACTTCTTCATCAGAGCCACGTCCTCCTCCACTCCGCATTCGGCATAAGCAGACAATGCGGCCTGTTTTATGACATCAAGGTGTGAAGGCATTTCCATGGCCCTCTGCAGTATCTTTCTGGAATCATATCCGTACAGCTTTGAAAGGGCAGTAATCGCTTCGGCCGCAACAGCATAACTGTCGTCATCAACGCATCGTTCCAGAAGTTCGGAAGAGGAAGCCTCTCTGTAATTCCCTATTGCGGCAACCACCTGTTTCCTCCCTCTCGAATCCTTTATGTTCAATGAGGCGTGGAGCACCTGAAGAGCATCCTTCCTGTTTATTTTGCCCAAAGCATCCGCACACGCTGAATGAACTCCCCAGTAATTTTCTTTCTTCAGCTCACGGGCAAGTGCGTCGACCACCTTTTTCATGGATGTCGTGGTCAGCTCTCTTGCGGCCTGTATCTTCTCAAACGCTTCTCCTTTCTTCAGCTGGTTGAGTGCGTCCTCGTGCGGTCTGATGTAATCAAGTTTCTTTAAAATCTCATTATGCGGGTCTATGCTGACAAATGAAGGTCTTTCATCAGCATCGAATGTAAATTTCTCTTCTCTCTCCTTTACACGTATCCTGGAATTGCTCCTCCTTCCACCAGCCTGGTAAACGGAAATGTCGATAGAAACGTTGAATACAGGTGTCTGTTCGTCCTTTTTCTGGATTTGCCTGAAATTGAGCGTGAATTGGTTCTTCTTCGGCATGTATTCATATTCGACTCTGAATTCAGGATACCCTGCCGAGAAAACCCACTCGTCGAAGAACCACTGCATGTTTCTGCCTGTAGTCTCCTCGATTGCCCTGATTAAATCGGCTGTTTCCACGTTCCTGTAAATGTTATTCTGGCAGTATCTGTTCAGAGATTTGAAAAAGAGCTCGTCTCCAAGCTCCTTTCTGAGCATATGCAGAACCAGCGCGCCCTTTTGGTATGTTGTCCTGTCAAACATCTCTGTGGGCACAAGGTAGGTTCGCTGTACTATCGGCCTTCTGTAATTTTCTTTATCTTCCCTGAAGTAGGTTTCGGCTGCCTGATGAAGAAACATTTCAAATTCTTCGGCTCCTTCGTCATGTTCCCTGAACAAACCGTCAAAATACGTTGCGAAACCCTCATTGAGCCAGATATTTGACCAGTCCTTTGTCGTGAGCAAGTCGCCGAACCACTGATGTGCCAGCTCATGTGCAACAAGCCAATGGCTTGGAAAATCAATTTCAGCGCGGGCATCATGCAATGTTTCATCGGTCTGGGTGGTGGCACTTATGTTCTCCATCCCTCCCCAGATAAATCCGGCAACTGCAACCTGTGCATACTTTTCGTAAGGATAATCGACTCCAATCAGCTTTGAAAAGAAATCGATCATTGCGGGTGTCCTGCCGAACGACCTCCTCGCCTCTTCCTCTCTGCCTTTTTGAAAGTAGTATTGAACAGGAACAGACTTCCATCTGTCCTCTATTAATGAGAAGTCGCCTACTGCAATCGAGTTGAGATAGCTCGAATGTGGTGCGCTTTCCCGCCATATGTAAGTTTTCCTGCCCGATTTCTTATCCTCCATAACCTTTATGAGCCGACCGTTTGAAATTGCGTTGAACCCTGAATCCACGTTTATCCAGATTTCAGATGTATATTTCATGTTCGGATAGTCGAAGCATGGAAACCAGTAGCTTGAAAATTCGTCCTCCCCCTGAGTCCATGCCTGCAACGCTCCAGAATCGTGTCCGCCTTCAGGAAGGATGAAGTAAATGCCGGCCTCCGGTTTCCCGCTGTACTTTATTCCGATCTCGAATTTTTTCTGTTCAACGTGCCCGGGTAAAATATGCAGTTTGCTTCCCGTGTGCTCAAACCGCACCTTTCTGTCCTGGTACGTCACTTCTTCAATGTCAAGCTCTCTTGCGTCAAGAACTATCTCGTCCAGCGACACATGGTCTATCCTTTCCAGATTGTATGTAATCCTGCCTTTAATGCTCCTTTCAGTCATGTCGATATCAATCTGCAGCTTCATGTTGTTTATTTTAAAATTCAGGTCTCTGGGATACCTCGGCAATGCGGCAGGGAGCTCGAACCTGCTTCTAACCTCACCCGTGGACAATTCTGTACCGATTGACATCAGCGGCCGTTAGCGAAGTTTGCAATTTAAAAGTTGTGTGAGGATCGCAGTTATAGCGTAACTCAAAAGTTCAGCGGATACCGTTCTGCTGCAGTTGACGGAAAGACTTTCCACAGGACTTTTGTGACTTGCTGTAAGCGATGTTTACCGGTCAGATGCCTGAACAGTCCGGTTAATCGTAAGGCGGCATGAATCGTTTGCGGCTGTTTGACAACCCTCTTCGATTGATATTATGCCTGTCAGGTCAGGGTTCCATCCGCACTGATTAAATATTAGATGCATAATGCAAACTTCTGTCTGATGATTTAGATGTCTAGAATGCATTCAAGCAGAAAAGGAAAGGCTTCCTCCAGGAAACCAATGGTTTCGTCCAGTCCTCCCTGGGTACAGGCCAGGAAGGAAGAGATTTCAGAACTGATTGCACAGATGGGCAAGCTCGGTAAAGCACCATCTCAGATAGGTCTGACGCTTCGTGATCAGTATGGTGTTCCGAACGTGCGTCTGCTGACTGGAAAGACAATAGTGCAGCTGCTTGAGGAGTCCGGCATAAAGCCACAGATTCCTGAAGACCTTTCGTCACTTATCGGAAGAGCAAAGAGCGTAGCCAGGCATATTAATGAGAATAAGGGCGATATCAGTTCCACCAGGGGCCTGCAACTTATCGAATCCAAGATTAGAAGGCTGTCGAAGTATTACATCAGAGAAGGCGTAATACCTTCCAGCTGGAAATACACGTTCGAAAGTCAGAGAAGCAAGAGCTGATGCAGCCGCATCTTTCTGACTGTATTCGCGTAAGGCCTGCACCACGGGCCGGCAGATTCCCGGCGGTTACAGGCACTTTTCAGATATGATCGGCACCAGCGCGTTTACAACCGGTGTTTCGGTGCGAAGCCTTTTGTGCGCCAGGAATGCTTCACCACCAGTTTGGATGTCATTAAAAAAGAGCGAACTATTTCAAGGGATGGATGTTTTCTGTTCACAATGCCTGGAGGCGGCTGAATACAAATGAGCGGTATCAACATTCATCCGGATATGTTGAAGAGACTCGATCGCGCTTCAGCAATTCTGAACGGAGCCGGTCTTAAAAACGTGAGGGTCATCAGTCACTATGACGCCGACGGGATCAGTTCAGCTTCAGTGCTTTCTATAATGCTCCGGAGGCTGGGAATAGCATTCCATGTTACGATGGCACGAAGTCTGGATTCTGTCCTGATAGATGCCCTTAAACAGGAAGGAGGAGAGCTGTTCATTTTTTCAGACATGGGCAGCGGGCAGCTGGAACTGATAGAGACGCTCCCGGGAAACACAATCGTGCTTGACCATCACAAACCAACTGGCGACAGTGCGAAGATTATACACATTAATCCCAGTATGTTCGGATCTAACGGGACGACCGATGTCAGCGGAGCCACAACTTCTTTCATCCTTGCCCAGCATCTTGATGATTCCAACTGGGATGCTGCTGTTCCGGCACTGGCCGGAGCTCACGGCGATATGCAACACCTTGGTGGCTACCGCGGCCTGAATCTCGACATACTCAACGGGGCACTGCACCGGCAAATCATAATTGAAAGAAAGTCTCTACACCTTCAGGGCGAAACGCTGTTTGATTCTGTGGTGAACTCGCCTGACCCTTATTTCAGGGGACTCACGGGAAGATCTGGTGTTTTTACAGAATACGCTGGCAATTTCGGCATCGACCCTGAGGCCAGATATTCCTCATATGCCGGAGACGATATCAGGAATGTCGCCTCCACTTTAATGATGGTTCTCGCCTCAAATGGATGTGACTATGAAAACGTTTCACAGATTCTTTCAACACAATACTGTTCGAACAGGACAGGAATGAGTATCGATGAAATGGCCAGTCTTGCCAACGCCTGTGGACGAACAGAAAACTACGGCCTTGGTCCGGCAATGGAACTGGGTGATGAAAACGCCAGGGCGGAAGCGGTGAAATTCAGACTTGATTACAACAGGGCTGTGATCTCAAGGCTCATAGAACTTGAGGAGGGAATAGATGAGATGGAACACATACAGCATTTCCGGTCAGATGATTCCTCTCTTGCAGGTGCGCTTTGCGGCCTTTATATGGCATTCATCGGGCGCAAGGATAAACCAACGCTTTCATATTCGTTTTCCGGTGAGAGCTATAGAATAAGTGCAAGAGGCACAAAGGAACTGGTTTCAAGAGGACTGGACCTTGCAGAGAGCCTCTCGGTTGCGGCTTCCAGATTCGGCGGTCACGGAGGTGGCCATGTTATAGCATCCGGTGCAACTGTTCCGAAGGAACATCTTATGGAGTTTCTGAAGGCGGTGGATGATATCACGGGCAGTCAGTTGAGCTAAATGTTTCAGCGCCATGTAACCGGAACCTGATCGGTCCGGTATCTCTGATTAACGACGGTATTCTCAATTGACATTCGCTGTCCGGACTCATATGAAAGCAACCCGTTCCAAGCGATCATTACGCCATTGTCTATCAGGTATTCGAACGGTGGCTCGAACACTGTCGCTCCTCTCTCTGCGGCCATGATCCGAACCATCTCTGACAGCCTGCGATTGCGCGCAACACCACCGGCGAGCACTATTTCGTTCTTTTCCGCCTGTGCAATGGCCCTCTCCGTGATTTCTGTCAGCATTGCAAAAACTGTTTCCTGAATGGAGAAACACAGATCCTCTATCCGGCAGCCGTTCTTCAGCATCTGTCTTGCCGCAGTGAGAATGCCGGAGAAGGAAACGTCCATTCCCTTGACCGAATATGGCAAATCAATCAGCTCCCTGCCTGATCTGGCAAGCATCTCGATCCTGGGTCCTGCGTAGAAGCCAAGTCCAGCCATGATGCCGAACTTGTCAAGCATGTTTCCCACACCTATGTCCATTGTTTCGCCGAACACCCTGTATCTGCCCTTTGCGTAAGCAACGATTTGTGTATTCCCTCCTGAAGCGTAGAGCATTACCGGGTCTTCAACAGCGTGTTTCATCCTGCCTATCTCGAGATGAGCTACGCAGTGGTTGACGCCGATGACCGGTTTTGAGAGGGAAATCGATATTGCCCGCGCTGCCGTTGCCACAGTTCTCAGGCAGGGCCCCAGCCCCGGTCCCTGTGAAAATGCGATCAAATCTATGTTTTTGATGGAGAGTCCGGCGCGCTCCAGTGCTTTCTCGATTAACGGGACGACATGTTCTGCATGGTGGTTCGCAGCTTCCCTGGGGTGTATGCCGCCTTTTTCCGGACGGTACATGTGTCCTGCCTCGGCCAGAATGCTTCCGCCGGAATCGACTATCCCAATGCCAACAGTGTGAGCCGTCCCTTCAATACCTAGGCAAATCACACTGTTTGTTACCACTATCTGGAATATAACAGTTTCAGGCTGCCAGTGGTTTTCTGCCAATCCTTATCATTGTGATCGATCATCAGCAATGGCTGAAGTCAATGAAAAAACCAGGTGATACATCCATTGCTCCCTCTCAAGGTGAATATCAGGATGAATCCGATTACCTGTCTCAATTCAGGAAGTCGCGTCAGGTGCATAACATCCGTGGTATTCCTGAAGAAGGTCAGGCAGCCTTTTTCCACGCCCTCGACTCCAGAATGGAATTCGGTGAAATATTCGGCGTGGTAAAGAGCGTGGTAAGGAAATTACTGCGAATGGAAAGGGCGGGAATAGGGATGATGCTGTCAGACCTGCCGCCAGAGCTTGGTGCTTACTGGGAGATCGGCGGCAACTTTATTGTTTTCAACGAATCGCTCATTAAAGCCATGAAGCTTATTTCAAAATCTGACAGGGAGTTCAACTCATTTGTCTTCACTGTGCTGGCTCACGAATATCTGCATTCTCTCGGTTTTATTGATGAGTCCGAGGCAATATCGTCAACCGCCAGCGTCACTCTGAAAGCATTCGGTCCGGTTCATCCTGCAAGTCTGATGGCAACTGGAAACATATGGCACATATACCCGCTCCTGACAATGGCTCCGCATGCTGGCCACGGTTTATCAAGAATTGTTGGCGGGTTTGATGAGGAGCCCACGAGGAACTACATTTCCTGAAAGAATGGCGAGCGCAT
>DAHXLZ010000146.1 GCA_027365715.1 Methanomassiliicoccales archaeon
GAGTTTTGCAAATGATTTATATTGCATAATGTATTAGATATCAATTATATATGCCTTTCAGCTGAAGGCATGCGCGAACTGCAACGTGCCGCCTGTTTGCGGAATGGTCCACATGAAACTCTATGATTTTGAGGGGCAGAAGGGCGTGCTGCGGCTGCTTATGTACCTGCGCTCAACGGGGAAGGAGGTCAGTGCTGGCGCCGTCATGCAGGAGACGGACATCTATTTCCGCGTGCTGATGAAGAGCCTGCGTATACTGGAAGACATGGGACTGGCAGAGAGCATGGTCGACAGCACCACATACCCGCCGAAGAGGATGATCTCGCTTACAGGCCTGGGTAAAGAGGTCGCGGACAGGATGATGGAGATCGAGAGGCGGGTATGTGGTGCTGTCGACCCTGCTCTCTGCCAGTCCCATGTCCTCCAGTATACGCAGGCTCTTCATCAGCACGCGGAAATAGATGTCCGTCTCCTGCATGACGGCGCCGGCACTGACCTCCTTCCCCGTTGAGCGCAGGTACATAAGCAGCCGTCAGCCGTTAGGTCAGCCATTTTGTCTGCCAAATGTTAAGTTCCGGGTGAGCACAGAGCATGAGCATGAACTGGCGCTGCGCTGAGCTGCCCAGACGGGCACCGCCATGTCCGCGCCGGCGCCGCCGTTGTTCCCGGGGCACTGAACACCGGGGAGCTTTGCAAATGATTTATACTGCATAAGGTATTAGATATCAATTATATATGCCTTTCCGCTGAAGGCATGCGCGAACTGCAACGTGCTGCCGGTTTGCAGAATGGTCTGCATGAAACTCTATGATTTTGAGGGGCAGAAGGGCGTGCTGCGCCTGCTTATGTACCTGCGCGCGACGGGGAAGGAGGTCAGTGCCGGCGCCGTCATGCAGGAGACGGACATCTATTTCCGCGTGCTGATGAAGAGCCTGCGTATACTGGAGGACATGGGACTGGCAGAGAGCGGGGTCGACAGCACCACATACCCGCCGAAGAGGATGATCTCGCTTACAGGCCTGGGTAAAGAGGTTGCGGACAGGCTGATGGAGATCGAGAGGCTGCTGGAAGGGCATAGCTGAAAAACCAATCCTGAATGCCATTCGAAAGCCAAGCTGTCAAAGAGGGAAGAAGGAAGGCAAGGGCGAATCTTGCGCAATTGGCATATCCATACCTGAAGGCCACCATTACATCAAGACTCATTGCCTGAGCGGAAGGGCAGTAAAGTATTGCCAGCCATGCCCTATGGTCGGATGCATACTTCGTATGGGAGATGAGAGCACTGGCTGAAAAAGGAATTAAGGTTGCTGAAACGGTAATGGAAATCCACCGGCATCTTACCGGCAGGTGAAGAGTGGACTTCACGCATAACAAAGGATGTCCCAAACCATCACTGCTTCCCCTCATCCCCGTCGGGTCGGTGCTGACAGCAACAAAAGAAAACAGATATAGCATGTGGGCGGACTTTGCCATTTGGAATTATGGCTTACAGGAGATGAATGCTGCTTTTCAGGAGACTGGTGAGACGGCCTGACAGAATTCGAATATGCGAGAATCGGAAATCTATCCTTACCATGTTAACTGGCAATTATGATCCGGCAGTAATGTGATGAATGAAATCATGCTCGGATATCTCGTAAAGATAACACCAGACAGCCTTCGGCCCGGGAAGATCGTCGAGGTTATCCTGCCGGAATATTGTGGTGTGATTTTCATGTCCCTCTCTGAGGCCGGATCGTATTTGCATGTTACATCGTAACGGTGGTACTGTCCGTTGAGATGCCTTATCTCAGTACCCTTCCCACTGTACTTCACTTCCCGTTCAGATATGTCTGCCACCACAGCGTGTGCAGGCAATCTATTATTTAGATCTGCCTGTCGATTCGAACTCAAAAAACAATACGCAGGACAGATTACGTAATTCAACCGGAGGTAGTGTTTAATTAATCGCCACAAAATATAAGAAATCTGCATCGATTCATGATCGAGGGGGAGGAGGATTATTTTTCGGGGACGCCAGTCGTGATGAATGGAAAACTCGTGTCTCTCTGCAAAATCCTCTCCTTGACACATCGCACATGGTGCGAGGGGGTGAAAATATAGGGGAAAAATCCAAGAAAGTTGTTTTTAGAACGCTGAGCAAACCGAAGAGCACTTTCGTAAGCAAGAAGACGGCCGGCATCGCACTTATCGTTGTTGCATTGTTCGGAACAGGATTTGCTGCCGCAGGCGGCACCTCTTTCGTGACATCGATGGCGCATATAAACGGTAATGTAACTGTCGTCGGGCCCTTGAATTCCTGGGTGGAATACACCACGGGGACATTCACCGTCGGATCCACTCAGTTCAGCGCAACACCAACAGTCAGCAATGATGTGCACAATCCGACAGCACTGCCTTCGTCAGGAACCGGGTATCTGCTGCCGCCAACGCAGGACGGAACGTCTTACATCAATCTCGGTGATCCGCTGATCTACATAATATTCAACATAACCGGCACGACATATGTCGTCAATGGTGTTTCGTACTCGCTGCCATCATACCATTACCTTGGAGGCGCAATGGTCCAGACGAACATCAACTTTGTCTACACATCCTCAGGAGGAACATCCACGGCCTTCCAGACAAGCTTCGATGTGATGCTTCCGATGACACAGCCCACGCTGAATCAGTCGTACGTCTTCTGGTTCGATCCCGTACCGGTGTTCGGGTCTTCCTTCACACTGAATTCGATCACAACAACATCCACGGTATATACGGCAGGGGTTGCGAACTCTGGTCAGCTCGGACCATGAGATGCGTTATGGTGCTTTGCGCAAAAACCTTTCCTTTTTTTATCATACTAGGAGGCAAATGTCGCTGAAATCGGTAAACAGGACGAAGAACAGAAGGCGTTATGTGCATCCGTTATGGGCAGTGCTGATCGTTTCGGCAATAGTATTGAGCGGTCTCCTGCTGATTTCGCCGCTCTACGGTTTGAGCTCGGACATAGTAACAAGCGGCAGCATGGTACCAACGCTGAGGGTCGGCTATGTCGTCATTGTTCACAGGACGAAAATAGACCAGCTGAAGATCGGAAACATAATCGTTTACAGGCCTACAGATCCAGCCTTGGGCAATGTTCTGCTTGTTCATAGGATTATAGCGATCACGACAGTCAACGGCACAATTACCGGTTTAATAACCAAGGGAGATGCAAATCCCTACCCTGACTTTGTCTATGGTTTCGAACCGCTGCACGGAATCCCTCCAGGCCGTGTCCTGGGAAAGGTTGTCATGGTCATTCCGTACGCCGGTCTTATCCTCATTTACCTCGGGCATGTTTCAGGGGTGGAGTTTTTTGTCTCTTTGCTCCTTCTGTCAGTGGGATTTGACCTGATCAGAAGCAGTCATAGTTCCAGTAGGTCTGAGAGAAACCGGGCTGCACGACATGCAATCGCACGCATCGTCCATGTGAGATACCGTAACGAGCCTTCTAGAAACCGGGCGACCGTGAAATACAGGAATTTGCATGACGGATTCAGAAAATGATGGCCGGTGCCTGC
>DAHXLZ010000192.1 GCA_027365715.1 Methanomassiliicoccales archaeon
GTGGTGGATACAATGACGGACGTCTCCAACTGGTCTACATTCCTCACAGAGGGCACGACGGGCAACATAAGCCTGAACACGACTGTAAAGAGGGTACCATCCTCTGCCGGATCGATGGAAATAAATTACTCAATACCTGCAGGAGCGGGTGTTAAGCAGTTTGTCTTCTTCCCCATTCCGAACGTCTACATACCACCACCGGGAACAGTAAAGAAACCAACAAGTGTGGGAATATGGATAAAAGGAGATGGAAGCGGCCTCTGGTTCGCGGAGGGTTATGCCCAATCCAACGGACAGCTCGCTGTTTTCTACCCCACTTATATCACATTCAACGGATGGCGCCTGATAATAGCCAATCTTTCTCCGGCCCTTCAGTTTCCGCTCAATACCTATTTCCTCGATTTCCTGATAATCAACCCTGCTAAGACGCTCACGGGTCATCTGTTCGTAAGCGATCTTTCAGCCCTTTACTCTCCACGGCCACTTGTAGTGCCTCCGTATGTCCCTATACCGCAGAATCCCAAATGGCTGCAATTTACCGAGTCTCCTTCAAGTTTTTCTAACAACGGATTCACTTTCCTCTCAATAGATGATGCGCATCTCGTCGCAAGCAATCCTAATTCTACCGGTGATGTGGCACTTCACGCAATCTTCAGTCAGATGAAACAGTTGCCGCAGCAGGCCGTCCCTTCCTTTATCATGACGCAGGGGGACATGGTCAACTCCGGCACACTGGCAAATCTTCGTTTCTTGAGCAATGTGATGAATAGTTCCGGTATACCATATCACCTCACAGTCGGCAATCATGAAATCAGTCAAGGTGCCAACCCTGAAAATCTATTCTTTGCCAAGATATTCGGTCCCACCCATTACACGTTCACGTACGGCAATGCTGAATTTATCGTTCTGGACAACTCCCATGGTGGTTTGCTATCTTCTGACCGTTATCAGGTTCCCAACCAGGAACAGTACAACTGGCTTGTGAGCGTTTTGAGCCTTGATACTGCAAATGTTACCTTCGTGGTTGCACACATGCCTCCATTTGATCCTCATTTAGTCAAGAACAGTCAGATGTTGAACAGGTATGAGGCGCATCAGTTCGAGAGGCTGATGATAAGATTTCAGTCAACACATCCCGGAACACACGTTGTCCTTCTATTCGGTCATGCGCGCGGTTTTGCAGAAAATCTGCTTAATGGTGCTGGCCAGAACGTAGCAAATGGAATGCCAAACTTTGTTGTGGCTGATGTAGGTGTTCCTGCCTACGCACCTGTTAATCAGGGCGGTTTCTACAACTATGTTTTATTCCATGTAACTCAGAATGGTAACGTGCAATTTGCGGTGGTGCCGATTCTTGCCTCCATCGCCATCAATACACCGAACGGCTCAACTGTGAAGGTTGGGCAAACGCTTAACCTCACGGCGACCGGCACCACACCGACAGGTTTCGGCATTTCCAACACCACGCCAATGCCGCCGCTTGAGGTGCCCATCCAGGATCCGGCCTCCCACTTCTGGACAGTTTCTAACCCGGGTGTGGCACAGATAAATATGGTAACAGGTGTTTTGACCGCATTGAGTCCGGGAACAGTCACAGTAACTGTGACAAGTGATGGGCTAAGTGCATCGATAACGGTACACGTTGTTTCCGCTAAATTGAGTGATATTCAAGACTATTCTGCGGCACAGGTTGCAGCTATCGCGTTAACAGGGCAGTCTTCCACTAGCGATAGCACAACATTGATTGCAGGCGGCAACGATCATGGCTAACGCATTTTTTATAACAGTCGGAGGATGTCAATATTATTTTACTGAATATTTTTAAAAATTTCAATGAAGCGAGGATGTTTTTGCGTCTCCGAATTCGTCTATATGTCAAATTACTTATTCGAGGAAGCATTTTCGCTGATTCAGGGGTAAGATGAAAAAAATTGTAAGTTTGTTGGTGTGCGCAGTTATCGCCCTGTTTCTCATATCTTCCATGAGCATTGTCTCCATGGGTGCGAATGCATCATCACGGTCAAGGTCCAGTGAAAGCAATCAATATTTTTTCATGCCATGGATATGCCAGTTTTGCGGGAGCCAGGCCAACTACACCAGTGCGCTGAAGGAATATCACAATGTGTTCACTGCTGTTTCATATGAGCAGTACTACCTCAATCCGAGTAACTACAGCTTTTCGAAATTCGGCCTGCAGTCACCAAGGACGCTCGCCGAGCAATACGGCCTACCGGTTTACCCGATGGTTGTTTCCGGCGATCCTGCGGCGATGCATGTGCTGTTTACAAACAGCAACGTTCAGAAGAAATTCATTAGCGCAGCTGTTGCGAATGGAACGAGCAAAGGATATGCCGGGTACAACATGGATTTTGAAGTTCCCTATTATTCAGATTCTGCGAATGTCACCAGATTCGTGAACAACTTTTCCGTCGCGCTCGAAGCAGCCGGCATGAAGCTGACACTCGACGTCATCGGAATATATCATTTCAGCCCTAATGCATACGGTGCCGCATACAATTTCAGTGCTCTTGGAAAAACAAAAGTATCCCTGATAATGGTTGAGGATTACTACTCCATCGGTCTGTTCGAGAAGGCTGTAAGCTTTGCGTCTGCAAGGATACCGGACAGCAAACTCTCAATAGCGCTGCCATCTTACAGCTATGCCTTCTATGTAAATGCCTCCTCGCCTCTTCACTTCCCGTACAATCTCATTTCACCGTATGTCAATTTCTCATACAGCGGGATGTACGGGGCACTTCACTCCATCCTCACCACGGCGAGAAAACTGCATGCCAGCGTTACCAAGCATTGGGGTAGCTTTTACGGCGAGCCGTATTACAAAATAATATATGGCAGCTCGCCAAA
>DAHXLZ010000211.1 GCA_027365715.1 Methanomassiliicoccales archaeon
GTCTCCCATCTGTTCGTCACCCGGAAGTGTCTTACACGAATATAATCAATCGCAGGTCAGGGAGAGAGATGGCTCCTGTCCCTCGGGAAGAGTATTGCTTCACGTACATTGCCAAGTCCAAGCAAAGTGGTGGTGAGCCTGTCAAGCCCGAGTCCCCATCCGCCATGCGGCGGCATGCCGAACCTGAATGATTTCAGGTAAAATTCAAAACCGGGCGGGTAGAGGTTCTTCCTCTTCATCCTTGAAACCAGCTCATCATATCTGTGTTCCCTCTGGCCACCAGAAGCCATTTCCACCCCGTCATATTCCAGATCGAATGAAAAGCTGTAGTCTGTTCCCTTCTCCTCCATGACGTAAAACGGCTTCAGTTCTGATGGATATTTTGTGATGAAATACATGCTGTACCCCTTTTCCCTCATCACCCTTCCTATAATTTTCTCGTCCTCGGTGCGAAAATCCGAGAAGGCCGGAAGAGGTTTCGAGGTCATACCGTCGGCAGTTTCGGTGCTCTCCGCAGCCCAGACTCCCCTTCCAATGGGAGTCGTGGACAGAGTATCCACCGAAATGGAAACCAGGCTGGAGAACAGATTCATCGACCTCAGGAAAGAGGACAGGGCCGCCATCTTCAGGGCGAGGTCGGATATTTCATTCGCGCTAAGGAAGAAAATGCATGAACTGAAGTTCGTTGAGGTGAACACGCCGAAGATTGTTTCAGAGGGGGCAGAAGGCGGAGCGACACTCCGCCTGCGATTTCCATGATGGGTTTCCCCTTCCTGAATTCCGGGTGCTTTTCTATGAATCTATCGAGGTACATCTTCGCCTCGCCGGGACCCTTAATCTTGCTTGTCTGAACGCCAATGCCTACGTTTGCAATGTCATTGCCTTTCGGAAACATCCAGATATATCCACCCGGTGCGATGTTTCCTATAAAGAAGTCTGTGTAACGCCTGTCTATGTCAACTCCAACCAGCGTATATTCATAGCACGAATCCACATCTTTCGGTTTCAGATTTGTGTTGAGTCCCGCCCATCTCCCAACCTGCGATTCGAAACCGTCTGCACCGATGACAACTTTGCTCTTTACAGTGAACTCCCTGCCCATTGATCTCGCTCTTATCCCCTTTATCTGGCCATTCTCCCTGATTATGCCGGTTGCCGAAGTCTTTACCATGACTTCTGCACCAGCGGCAGCCGCCTGCTGAGCAAGTGAGAGGTCAAAAACATCCCTGTGTATGACATATCCGCATTCATTGCCTGCCCTGGTTTCATCTACTGTGAGCACGGTGCCATTAGGTGATATGATTCTTGCGCCGTCTACTTCATTTGCAATCCACTTGCTGCTGGGTTCTATGCCAACATCATCAAGCCATCTCTTGGCAATGCCTTCGCCGCATCTGACAGGCGTGCCGATTTCCTGTCTTTTCTCTATCAGCAGCGTCGAACAGCCAGACTGTGCTGCATATTTTGCAGATACACTTCCGCCAGGACCCGCACCAATCACAACAACATCATATTCCAAA
>DAHXLZ010000214.1 GCA_027365715.1 Methanomassiliicoccales archaeon
AGTGATATCTGAACACGCGTCTTGTCGGAGAATCGACATGGTACATCCTGGTGTTATCGGGGGACCATGCAAGTCCGTTTGATACCGTGAGTCCTCTAACTTTCCTGTCAATTTTCAGATTCTCTCCAATCATATAGAGACATCCTGTGGCGCTCTTTTCCTCCATGTCCATGCTTCCGATCCACAATCTTCCGGCCGGGTCACATTTTCCATCATTGAACCTGTTATTGGAAGGTTCGCTGTCGATTGAAAACATCTTTTCAGGGACTTTGTGCGGATCCCAGGAACAGACGGCATGTTCTCTGGCAATCAGGAAGCCGCCTTTCCGCCTTGGCAGGATGCAGCTGACAAGCTTTCGAGCGCTGTATGACTTGAAGGCATTTGCACCAGGGTCATACGAATGAATCCTTCCCTCAATGATATCCACCCAGTATAACACATTCTGTCTTGAGTCCCAGAGAGGCCCCTCCGCCAGCGTGCATTTTATCGTTCCTACGGTTTCCGCCATTCTTCGATTTCACCTCTGATTTGTTTCATAGTGGATGCACGGCTGTTCTTTTAGTCTTTCAGTTTTCAAAAATCCCACAAGGAGCAGATTCCTGCCGTTCGGTTTCGAATGGCGGTGCCAATTGCAAAATGTCGAAACAGGTTTTGAATGAAAACCACAGCCTTTTGGCAAAGCGCGACGGATTTGCCGCACGATGCCGGTGAAGATGGTTAATTCATTGCAAAGATCTGGCGCTTAGTGAAGCTAGCCGGCACACCGTCTTCCTCCATCAAGTGCGGCTAAAATGAATTCATCTGTCTGATGGGTGCGGAATGGGCGCGTGCGTGAACCCTGCTATTTCCCTGGAGAACGGTGTAATTAATGCTGCCAGGCCGATTCAAAATGAACAGTGTTCCACAATCTCCGCGGGTCGCAATATATCAAAAGCGTAACTACGGTACAAATCCTTATCAAAAGATGTGATATCGATCTCACAGGCGATATGAGTTGTATTGCACACAATGCGGCAAGCAGATTGAAGAAGACGCCAGATTCTGCACTTTCTGCGGAACACCCGTGCATACACCAGGCACTGTTCAGCAGACGCCGAAAAGTGAACATATCAGACCGGTATCAATGCCATTTTCAAACATGAGCATGACTTCACTGGAACAAAAGCCTGGCTGGAGCAGAAGAAAGAGGGCAGGCATGGTCATCGTGGTTGTTGTTCTCGTGCTTATCGTATTGTCTTCTGTCTCCTATTTCCTTCCTTTGTTTATCGGGAGGAGCGGTACGGTTCAACTGGCCAAGGGAACCGCTCCTTATTACGATCTGCAAATCGGCGAGGCATTCCAGAGCAACTATTACTCTCTCGCGTGGAATGTTACGGCTGTAGAGCAAAATGACACATTCGGGTTCGGACCTTCATATCTCGTCAACGGCGTATCAAGCACAGGTTACTGGTACCAGGTCGGGATTGCGTGGAACTGGCCAGGTAATGTCAATAAGACCGCAGACACTGCAGTCATTTATCAGGGATTCCACATGGTTTATCAGGTCTAT
>DAHXLZ010000216.1 GCA_027365715.1 Methanomassiliicoccales archaeon
GAAGATAGAGTCATGGATAGAACGGAAGACTACGCAGAGAAGGCAGGCTGGGACATATCATCAAGAACTGTCAGAGGAGGGGAGGAAGTTGATATGCTGGTTAAAAACGGAGTGTCCTTTTTTGTTGAAACAAAGTCTCATGCAGACATTGGTGCTCTTGAACAGGTTGTCAGAAAATCCAGTAAGCTGAAAGTGCCCGGAATACTAGTTGGTGAGAGGCTGGACAAAGGCGTTGTGAAGGAAGCGAAGAAAAGGAGGATGCTTTGCCTCACTTTACATGAATTCAAACGTGCACTCAAGTCAGGCAAAATAGAGAAGTTCTATTCAAAATGAGCGTCGGCGCAATATCTGGCAAATGCAGGCTCGCCAGATATCTCCAGCGATCTGAATAGCCAGTGTATCGGTGAGAAAAAGGCCAGTCGTTGATGCTATTTTCGGACTATGAATGGGGCAAGTATTTATAAAACAACATAGTTTTTTGCAGCATGTCATACGAAGCGGAAATTAGCAGAACAAACCCCTCATTGGTTCTATTTCTTTTAGACCAGTCAAAGTCAATGAGCCACAAGCTTCCCGGCGGCGAGAGATCCAAGGCGCAGGAGGCTTCAGACGCAGTGAACAGGCAGCTTGGTGAATTTGTGCTGCGTTGCACGAAGAGTGATGGTATACGTGATTATTTCCACGTCGGAGTCATAGGCTATGGTTTCGTAACCGGGAAGGCCGGTTCCATCCTCAGGAATACCAGCGTCAACCCGATATCCCAGCTTGCCTCAAGCACATTAAGAGTTGAGAAGAGACAGATGAAAGTATCAGACGGGGCCGGCGGAATCAGTGAAGTTGATTATGACTTTGGAGTGTGGTTCGATTCGACCGCAAACGGTGATACGCCAATGTGCAAAGCATTGACACTTGCCAGGGACATAGTGAAGGAATGGATCGAGAATCACCCTGCGTCCTATCCCCCGATACTGATTAACATCACCGATGGTCAGGCAACCGACGGGGATCCTGGCAAAGTCACCTCTGAAATCCTCGGTATGACCACTCCCGACGGAGCCCCGTTAATCTGGAACTGTCATCTTTCATCGAGCACCGGTGTGCCGATATCATTTCCCTCTTTCGAGTCCGAACTCCCGGATGATAAATATGCCCGATCCCTCTTTACGATGTCCAGTGAGTTACCTTCTCAATACATTGGCTACGCAAGGGAAATGCAGGTCGACCTTAAGGACAGCGCTCGGGCATACGTCTTCAACGCACAGCTCGAACAGCTTGTTCAGTTCATCGACATAGGAACAAGAGGGCCGCAGGGGCAGATGCAATAGTTGCTCTCTTTCAATGAATTCCACAGGCCCAAGACGGGAAACAGCATAAGTGAGTACGAAGATGCCTTTGATTGTGACTCATCCAGAGGCGTCTTTGCCATAGCTGATGGTGCCACAGAGTCGAGTTTTTCTGACGTCTGGGCCGGAGCGCTCGTTTCCACATTTATTGACAATCCCCCCGGCTTCGACAGGAACGACAGAGATGTCATGAAAGATATTCTCCGCGTGGCCAGAGAGAGATGGTACGGGAGCATAGACTGGGAGTCACTTTCATGGTTCCAGAAGAACAAGGCGCTCCTCGGATCTTATTCCACACTGCTTGGCCTGCAGATTGAAGTTGAAGGCACGCGGAACAGGTTCAGGTGCATGACCATAGGCGATTCCTGCATGTTTCACATCAGCGGGGAGAAAATGGAATCCTTTCCCTTCTCCGACAGCAGGGATTTGAGCAACACACCAAGGCTGATGTGGAGCGGCCATGGCTATAACTCCGGTCTGGAGAGGGAAGTGGACATACCCGGAATAGAAGTGAAATACGGAAAGCTTAGGGCTGGAGACACAGTAATGCTGGCGACAGATGCCATATCAAAGTGGATTCTAATGCACAAGGCTGAAAAACCCTGGATGGAGATAGCGTCACACAGTGACGATTTTGACTCATTTATAGGAAATCTGATTTCAGGCGGAGAAGTCAAAAACGACGACGTCACAGTGATTGTCATTTCTGTAACGTAGCTATTTTCTGCGGGTCGCAACCGTCCCACAGCGGATCGTGTTTCAGTGCATCGCCGAGAAGATCCGTGAGTTTTCTTACCACTCCCTTCCTGCTGAGGAGTTCCCTGATTACTTTCGAATTTGGCGGATCCATGAAATCACTCTTTCTGAAGATCAGGCAGTCCTGATCGCCTTTGTTATACCTGTCCCAGAGTGATGCATCCTCGGCTACAGCCAGCAGTGAAAGGTATGTGACAAGGATTGAAAAGTTGTCGAGTTTTTCCGAATACGAATTGGAATCCCTTAAAGGATGCTGAAAGTTATCGTGACCGAATTCCTGCGCCTTGAATCCTGAAAAGTCGGGCACATACATACCGTCATAGTCGACCAGCAGGAGTCTTCCGGCATCATCTATGACTATATTATCACCAGCTATGTCGCCGTGGGCTATGCCCGCACTCCTGATCTTAACCATCTCTTCAATGAAAGTCTCCGCGAGCTTTTTCAGATTGCCCTTCTTCTTAAGCTGTTCGGAGATGAAGGTGTTCAGATTCTTTCCTTCAATCCAGTGCATTTTGAGCACCGGGAAATATATCGTTGGGTTTTTGAACGTCCTGATAGCCTTCGGCAGATATTGAAAATCCACAAAGGCAAGCCCCTTTCCGGACAGCGACTTCAGCGTCCTGTCGATTGCAAAATATCTCCTGTTCAGGTCCGGCTTGCTCCTGGTAAAGCATTTCAGTGCATGCGTTGTTCCATTATTTTCCAGTTTGAAAACAGCACCGTAATTCCCCGATGAATAAAGGACATTTCCAGGCAGCCTGACGAACGGATTCGGCATTACTTTGGAGTTTCTGATATCCGGATAACCGGAAGAAATGCTGAATCCAAGATTCTGCATGGCTCTGGTATAATCACTCTGTCCCGGCCATGGAACATTAGGCGGGACCATGTCATCGACCGGCGGATCTATGCGGGCAGGTGCGGCTGTGCGACCGTCCGCCTTCTTCGGTTTTTCGGGTTTGGCCGGCCTGACTGTGATACCCTGTGTCTTTTTGACCTGCCTGACAGTCTGTGCGGCAGCCGGCTGAACAGCGGAGCTGGCATTCATAGCACTGTTTATCGATTGGTAGTTGAGTTCCGTAACGGACTGGTCTCTGGTCCCTCCCATAATCAGGAACGAACACACGAATATTACATATCCCGGAAACGCGAGATAATAGAAGGGAAAAACGAGGAGCACGACGATCACGGGAGCATTCAATGCAAGGAATGCAATCCTTGCCTGCCTGTGCCTCACGATAGCCAGATAGCCGGCATCGAGGGAAAAAACCGCGAGCAAAACCAGCAGCTGTGAATATAACAGTGACAGCGGATTGTGATAAATGAATGTGAGGAGTATCAGAACCATGCCAAAGAGGGAATAGAGTGCCCTGTGCGAGCCAAGGTGGCCCTTTACGATTGTATATACCGTCAGCGCCGTGAAAACGACGACAACCGAGATGATGCGATACTGCTCAAAAGTTCTGAAAGCAACAGACAGATGCAGGTAGTTGTACACAAGCAGCAGGGCGCTGGCGATGACTGGAACTGGAACTATCACTATGAATGTGATGATAAACAGCGGTATCAGAAGCTTGTAAAGAGGCTTCATATCTCTGAATTTGAAGACATATTCGCTCTATATACCTTATCACACAACTGGGGCTCCGTATGAATTCTGAGCAAAGTGCCAGACTGTAGCCAGTGAATGTGTTTTGCTGGCTGGCATAATACGCAAATGGACTGGAATGGATAATGCCAGTGTCCTGCTGCAGCACACTGGCCACACATAGTGGAGGGAAATACATATGCAATAAGCCCAACAGGCTAATTCCGAGGGCGTTCAGCGTCCGGTCTGTCCTGGAATTCCGTCCAGACTCGTCTGCCTCCACCTGCCGTCACGACCTCTTCCTCCTTCCAGCATCAGCCTTCTCCATTCCTTTTCATCAGCACCGGAAAGTCTTCTGAAGACGTTAATTGTTTCGGGCGCAAAACCGGCAAAATGATTGTTTGAAAACACGTATGCATCGGCGATGTTTTTCTCCGCTGCCGTTGCCTCCATTTTACCTGCCCAGTCTTTTATAATGCCCGTCCTGTCCTTCTGGACCCTGTCGAACTCTGTTATCGATCTGTCCCCTACCAGCCTGAGATAAGTGAAATCACATGTTACCACAGGCGGTGTCTCGACATACTGGTTGACAGACCATGAAAAGCACATGCCTCTATTCCAGAGCAGGTCGTAAACCTCCTGCCTGAACCATGAGCTGTGACGGAACTCTACTGCATACCTTATGTCGTTGCTCAACAGGTTGAGGAGCACTTTCACGCGATCAAACATCTCTTCAAATTTACTGTATGGAGGAAGAAGGATCAGCACACAGGCCAGTTTTGAGTCCAGCTTTCTGACTCGTTCTTCGAATTCCAGGACAGCATCCGCACGAGCCTGCAGCCTTCCGTCATAAGTGATTTCGCGTGGAAACTTGAGCGTGAAAATGAAATCGTCAGGTGTTCTCCTCTTCCACTGTTCTATCGCCGAAGAAGAGGGGGTCCTGTAAAACGATGAGTCCACTTCCACCGTATCAAAGACAAGGCTGTACAGCTGAAGGAAATCTTTCTGGCTCGTTCCCGCAGGATAAAAAGGTCCGACCCAGTCCCTGTAAGACCAGCCCATGCATCCTGTATGTGTCTCCAGCACATCAGCCCGGAGTCAAATGCACTTCAGACTGAATAAAATTTGCATCACTCTGCTGCTGCGGATTGCAACAAACGTAATGGTTTTTCTAACTTTTACCTGGAAGATTCTTCTTGAAATAATCCATCGAATTGTGTGGCACTCCGCCTGTGTCAGCGCCTGCTTCGACTGTGAGTTTGACCTCTGCGGGAAACCACTCTTCAAAGGGAGTGAATGCAAAGCACTCCTTCTCTGCTTTTACAGCAGACAGTGTCCTGTCGGCTTCGATGAAATAGGAAGAAGTTCTCACGGCACTCACCTGCCTCCTGATGTCTGGAGTTCTGTTCAGCAACCTGCCGATTCTATCCACAAGCTCAACAGCATCCAGCCCGTATGGAGAGGCGCCATTGTACGGACCTGTCTTCTTCCGGAGCCCGAGCCATGACATAAATCTGCCGGCATCTTCGACCCAGACATAGTTGCGTCTGCCGCAGTGAGGAGGAATCACAATTTCTTCTCCGAGCATCACACTCTTGACGTGTTTCTGGAAACGAACTGAACTGTCATCGTGACCAATCACGATGGGAAACCTCGCTGCAGCAACAGAAAAAGGAGCGTTCTGGAAGAAGTAAGCTTCCGCGCTTCTCTTCCCTTCTGCATAGTCTGATTCATCATTATTCCGACTCTGCAGACTGAAGCGTGTGGGGTCGAAATCTCCTTCTTCATATTCACTTTTTCCGGGATAATATACGGCACCGCTTGACACAAACACATAATGACCAATTCTGTTCCTGAACACATCCACTATGTTTTTCGCATCATCCTGTCCAAAGCACAGCTGATCAAAAAGAACATCATAATGAGCAGATGACAGCCTGTCCGCTGCGTCTGCCATATCGAAGCGGTCAAACTTTATGGACGTCACGGTGTCTCCAAATGGATTCTCCGTTCTTCCTGCAGAAGCCACCGTAACTTCGCAACCTTCCTTTAACAGGGAAGCAACAAGCCTGCGGCCAATGAATCCTGTGCCTCCAATTACCATCGCGTTCATTGCCATGCACAACCTCGGCGGGATTATAAAACGACCGCGTGTTTGCTGTAAACGCACTTCAATCTGCACATGAATGTTAAAGAATTATCGGCGGAATGAATTAACAATACCTTGCCAGGAGACACAATGCCGTCAAGGGCGAGCTCAGCAGATTGTTTCGGAGGGCACGATGATTCAAATTTCGAAAAATGCCAAATACTGAAAAGACCCATTTGGTATCGTGAAAAGCCCGGTGTGCCTCCGGAAATTGGAAGGCGGTGATTTTTCCGAGTTAAGCACGCATCTTCTGCAAGAGGATAAAGCCTCCGGCAGCGAGCACATGAACTGGCTTGACAGATATATCGGCAGAGAGAGAATTTCAGGAGAGGATTTAAGCACCAGGCTCAAGGCCCTGTACGAAACAGGCGGAGACCTTAAAGGGTGGATTTCCAGGAAATTGATAGAATCAATTTACAGCGATCCTCCACATCCGTTCATCCAGAGGCTGCAGCATCCGGATAACAGCATCATCTACGGGTATGTGATGGAACATCACCATTTCCTTGTTCAGTGGGTAAAATCGTGTGCGACAATAATTTCTAAGACAGAAGTTGAAGAAGTTCAACATTATGAGATCGACAACATAATATCGGAGTTCAGGGGAATTCCACGTGACAGTCCGTCGCATCATGAACTGTTGCTCAGGATGGGTGAGAGTATTGGTATCGATAGATCGGTTGTCTACATGACAAAACCACTCCCTGCGACTTTCAACTCCATCAGCTGGTGGAAGAGGATAGCAGATGAATGCCACTGGGTTGAGACGATGGCGGCTATGCACACAATGGAACTGACTGCGAATCCAGAAATTAAGAAGATGGGTTCGAAACTGTCTTACTTTGACCCTGTCATCCTTGAGGACAAGAGTGTTCCGAAAGCTGTCAAACAGTTTCTATACGAAGGGTACCTAGCCGATACGGGGCACTCGATGGAAGCCCTTGATCTCGTTGAAAAATACTGCAGCACACCGCAGCTGCAATCGGATGTTCAGTCGGTTGTTTACAAGTCGATGAAGCTGCTGGATGATTATCTGAGGGCTAGGGTACAGAGGAGCCATGATTATGGAAGTCAACAATAAACGGGGCTGTGCGCTCTGCGATGCAACATGGGTGGAATACTGGGATGATGCGGCCGGTACCAGGATGCGATTCTGCTGTAACATCTGCGCTTCTGCATTCGCGAATATGATAGGGACTCTGAAGAAGACAAACAAATGGACAAGTATTGACAGACTGGAAATAACAGGTAACAACAATACAGGCAGGAAATGCTTGGCCTCTTCACATGGCAAAGATTTCCATTTCTTCATCAAATTTTACAATGACGGCAGGATACTGGATTTTCACAAACTGTAGACACCGCGCCATCACACAACAAGAATAGTGGCTGAACAGGAGAAAGTTTTCCGGCCCAAAAAAAAATGAGCCGAAATTCTGGAAAAAAATTGCGATGGACAAGCAACAAAAACTTTTTATTCGATATTGGGTTTAAGCAGCTCCCAATAGACAGGCTAATGCGGGGGACAAAAATTGAACAATAAGTTGTTGAAATATTTCGCCGTGTGTGTGGCTGCGTTATTTGTAGCATCTGCAGTTGTGGTATTCGGTGCCGGTTCTCCATCGGGAACCGCAGGAGACGCTCAGCATTCAACTTCGAGCATTCTTACACCATCATATTTGAAAAACTCTGCCTTGGATCCAACACTGCCCAGCGGTTTTCCACCAGCCAATTTCACCAACCCGCAGGCTGCTCCACCTCCTCCTGTTCCTGACACAACTCCGGTAATAGTTCCAATCAGCAGCTTCGGCACTGTAACGATTCCAAACGGCACATGGGAGACCGTTGTCCTGAACGTTACTGGATACGATGCGGGAACTGCTTATGATTATTTCAACAGCTTTTCTGTTGATGGCTCGGTCGTATGGCTTGGCGTTAATCCCGAGGCCGGCAGCTGGGGAGTCAATGTCAACATAAGTCAGTTTATGAGCTACTTTGACGGCAAGAACTCCGTGCATGTAACAGGCAGCACACTCGGCCTTCATCAGAATTTCAGGGGCATTCAGTACAACAACTACACTCTTGAATTCTACCCTGTTCCGTCCGGCCAGATATCGCCTGTTTACCCTTCGAAGGTGATACATCTGCAAAGGGGCACCACTGTTGTAAACATATCCTCTGACACCATGGCTGCATACATACAGTCGATTGTCATTGATGGAGAATTCCAGTATACAGTGAATCCGAGCTGGGAAGGCTATACGTGGACCATAAACGGTCACAGATTGGCGGATTCGTTCATCTATCCATGGATTAATTCGGGAGGAATTGACCTTTTCACATGGAGACCCATCTATCCGCCTTACATGCTTAACCACCAGTGGAATCTGGTAAACATTACTGACTCGCTTGGAATGATCGAAGGCAACAACGTTTCAGTCCAGGTTTCTGCTGCGTCAGAGAGTCCTGGAATAGGTCTATTCGTCGGTAATCTTTTCCTCTTTACAAACAGCAGTGTCCTCAGAGCGAAGCAGCTGAAATACAATTTCCATGAGGGTCAGCTCGTTAATATGACACAGACCATTCCCGGCCTGTTCAATGAAAACGGCAACAACTACAGCGTCTACAACAGTTACAGAAACATTCACTTCGGAGGCTCGTCCCTCATTTTCACCAGGCAGGGAACAGTTGAGGTCGCCTCAAATACGGAAATGAACTATACCAACCTGCAGTCACTTCCAAATGCAATATGGCAGAATCTGTCGCAGAATGAGACTACAGTCACACAGACTTCTGTTCACTACAATGAGTTAAACATGCATGGCGTTGCGAGCACCATAACCGCCACGGCATTTCCCGTGAGCTTCGATTACGGTGCCACACTTGCCTTCCTGAACAGCAGCCACGGTCTCAGTTTCTACAACTACACCAGCTACTTCCTGAATGCCATGGAGGCATACAACAGCAGCGTTTTCACCGTATCTAACGTCAACGGCAGAATGACGCAGTCATTCACTGCCGCGAACGACATGATTTATAACACTAACGGAGAATTCTCAAGCATTCTTGAATTTGGTCCGGGCTTCGCGATAATTCTCAATGTGACATCGACTTACCACAGCACGAAGAAAGTGTATACATATGTCACTTCCACAACTGCAAACAACATGGCTACGACAACTGTCTGGATTCACAAGATGGCCGCGCTTGGCACAGATCCGGCGCTTTACTACGTTCAGGAAACTGTCTATCTTAACACAGTGACGACGTTCACTTTCCACCACATTGATCATCAGGGCCTTATGAATAATCTCCAGCGCAGTAATTAATGAGTGCTGAAGTGCCGCATAACACGCGGCAGCAATTACAGGGAGCGTTGCGTAAGAAGCCACATATGCAAAGCTCCCTGTCCCCCGGCAGATTGCTGATGCGCATTGCTCTGAAGTGGAACGGGATCGCCAGGAAGGCGTTTGAAACGAAATCTGGCGAAATGAACTCTGAAGGCAGATTGCATACCGAAGTAAACCGGATGCGTGAAAATACTGCCGGTGACGCACTGCTGAAACAATGAGAACGGTTTGCCGGCAGACGACCGCTCAAAATCCGGAACTGTGGGCCATTGCACACAATACTGTGACCGGTTATGATTAACTTTCAGAAGCCTTTCCTTTAACCTTTTCATATGAGTTTGAGAAGATCTGACTTTGTTATTATGCCGATAATCCTTCCCTTTCTCTGAACCAGTACGGCGGGGCTGTGATAGAGAAGTGTGGCGATCACCTCCACCGGTGTTTCCTCAGGTATTACAGGGTATGCTTCATTCATGACTTCCTCCGTCCTTATGCTGGAAAGTTCATCAAGACTCAATCCCTGCCTGAGTTTTTCAAGTATTGTTTCTTCAGAGATGCTGCCTACAACGCTTTCTCGATTCATTACTGGCATCTGTGAGTAACCACGCCTTTTCATCAGGTCGCCAACTTCGGCAAGTGTCGCGTCATTGTTTATCGTGACTATCGGAGAATGAAGGACATCTTTTGCAGTTTTCCTGATCTTTCGTGCCTTCCCCTCGTTCTCAAGCGCACCGAATACCCTCGTCACTATCTCATAGCTTGCTGATATCGTATTCCGTTCGAGCTTCGCAATCGTTGACTGGCTGACGCTGGCTACACGGGCGAGTTCATTCTGAGTCATATCCAGCTGCTTGCGCATCTTCTTGATGTCACTTACCTTTGGAAATGCCATCGCACCGGTTATGACATTCGCATATTAATTCATACTGGAATACAAAAGAGCGGTTACAATCGAGCGAAAACAGACACAGTGACACACAGAGCGTCGTGTTTAGTGCCTGATTATGAGCGCGGAGAATGTTTACAGACCGGTTGTGACAGGCACAAACGGCAACAATCCATATTCCTTTACGAATTTTTATATCAACGTTGGTTTTATTAATGTTCAGTATGGGAACAATAATGAGAGCTTGCGCGCCGAATGAAAATGTGAACAGGGATACGTTTGCAAAAGGGCTTTTTTGCAAGGAATGCGGCAAGTCGTTTCCGCTTTCAATGTCAAATGCATGTGATGAATGTTTTGCACCACTCGAAGTACGTTATGAAGAGAGTGAAGTTGAGCGCGTTCTGAGCAGGAAGAGCATTTCTGCCGGCCCATCCAGCATATGGAGATACTGGCCGCTCTTACCCGTCAAACCGGAATATGGACTGGCTGGACTCAACCCGGGCATGACTCCTTTGAGAAATTGCAAGAACCTTGCGGAGGAAATCGGCATCAGGGAACTGTTCATAAAGGATGACACGGTGAATCCCACATATTCCTTCAAAGACAGACCAGTGGCTGTTTCAATTCCCAAGATACTGGAATTCGGGCTGTCTGGAGTTGGTTGTGCATCCACCGGCAATCTGGCAGGCGCAACGGCAGCCGCAGCGGCAAGATACAGAATTCCGTGTTATGTAATTGTGCCGTCCGATACAGACCACTCCAAGATTCTGTCTGCGCTGGCATACGGTGCAAAGGTCATTGCGGTGGAAGGCACATATGATGATGCGAACAGGATGTCAAACCTGGTAGCCGACAGACTGAATGTCGGTTTTGTAAACATCAACCTCAGACCTTATTATGTTGAAGGGTCAAAGACTCTTTCGATGGAGTTTGTTGAGCAGCTGGGTTGGCAGGAGCCTGACAGGGTAATTGTTCCAATCGGTTCCGGAGCCCTTCTTACTGCGGTGAACAAGGGGCTTAACGAATTCAGACAGTATGGTATCAGTGAAGGGGACTGTATGATTTCCGGAACTCAGCCATCAGGCTGTTCTACAGTCGCCGATGCCTTTGCCAGAGGGGACGACGTCATATATCCGGTCAGGAAGCCTGAAACTGTCGCCGAATCACTTGCAATAGGGAATCCTGCTTCCGGTCTCGAAGCTCTGTCGATAATCAGAAAAACGGGCGGTTTCGCCGATGCTGCATCGGACAGCGAGATCATAGAAGGACAGATGCTTCTTGCGAGAAAGGAAGGGATATTCAGCGAGCCGGCCGGAGGAACTGTGATTGCCTCGTTGAAGCGAAAGGTTGAAGACGGCACCATCGGAAGAGATGAAAGAGTTGTCTGCCTGATTACCGGCAATGGTCTGAAAACACCCTCGCACCTGACCAGTACGGTTGTGGGCAGCACATATGAAGTGAGGCCTGAAATCGATTCCATCCTGCCGATTTTCAGCGGCAGAACGGCGAGAGTGTGATTGAATGGTAACTGTAAATTTTTCATCATCTATGCAATCGATTACAAAAGGCAGCAGGGAGCTGGAAATAGAGTTTGAAGGATCTGTCGACACACTTTTCGATAAACTCACAGGTGTTTTCGGTGATGAATTCAGAAAAAGAATTTATCAGGATGGCAGCGTGCTGAGACGTTACATCAACGTATACGTTGACGGAAAGGATATCAGATTTCTGCAGGGGCAGAAGACAGCGGTCAGGAGAGACTCGGTCGTTGATGTCGTTCCTGCAGTATCTGGCGGATAATCAGGCGGCGTCTGTTGAACTGGGAGGTTATGGGCGAAATGGCCAAATCGGCTGGTAAAGTTAATTAAACAGTCGTGGCTACAGACACACGATACACATGCAATGTGTCGAATGCCAGATGCCTGTTGAGCTGATTGACCTGAAGAAGTTCAGCGATCTGATGAGTCCGGGCGGCTCTGTAATACTCTGCAGGGATTGTGCCGAAGGCAGAGGGCTTCAATGGATCAGAGGAAAACTCTGCGACGCATCACTCAGTGACTGAATTGTGAGCAGAATATCGGCAAGCCGGATGCCTTCCCGCATCGCAGGTTGGTCGGCTCTGCTGACTGAGATGGTTGGTTATACCAGCGGCCTCCTGATTGTTCGGCAGCTCTCAGCATCGGCAGATACATCGAACAGCAATTTCAGCTGAGACTTGCTGCAAGATCTGCGGATGACTCAGCCGGTGGAGAACACGATCTGCCCCTGCAGACGAAGGCTGAAGCCTTACCGGATGAAGCACATCTGCGAATCATAGCACCCACAGTTTCTGAATAAGGGAGAACTGCAGAAGAAGATGTATCAACACGGACTACTTCTTTTCCCGGAAGATAAATCATTCCGGCCGCCCGCAGCAGTTCCTGAAAATTGCTATCAGATACATCACCTGTGACAACAATCCGGGGAATCCCGCTGATTTGAAGATCCATTGCCTGGAACATTGCACCCGCATAGGCACCTGAACCAGAGCACTTCTGCACGGCGTACTTCAGTATTCTGTCGGAAAAGTCGTCAAATTTAGATTCACCTGTCAATGAAGCTATACGCTGAAAGAGTATTGAAGCACAGGCGTTTGGTGAAGCATTAGGCGAGTCGAATAAAGGCACATTGTCAACAGAGGCGAGACCCGTTTCATCGACGGAATTTATCCTTCTGTCGACATCATTGAGGCCCCCGGAAGGCAGGGAGTAATTGTGATTGATAATATCGGCAATTGATTTGGCGGCTTCAATATACTCAGCGTGTCCGTGGTAGCAGAATGCATCAAGAAGTGCATGACCCATCTGAACCTGATCCTCCAGCAGCCCGCGTATTGTGCTGCCGCCACCAATCACATGACTGAAGCCGAGACCCTCCTCATATGACGATGAAAGTGCTGCATCCACCGCCTTTCTGCATTTTGAAGCCACGGCATCATTCAGGAAGGTTCTTGCATATTCATAGAGTGAGGATATGGCCATTCCGTTCCAGTTGGAATAGACGGTCCGGTCAACGTGAGGTACGGGTCTGCGGTTTCTTGCTTCCAGCATGCTCTTCAAAGCGGCGTCTATCACTCTTGCAGTTTCATCCATTCCTGCAGAAATATTTGCTGCAACCTCTTCAGCACCCATTGCCCTGTAAAGAACGTGTTTGTCCCTTCTGCCGTGCATTTCGGCTACGCCGTGAATGTGAAAGTAAAGGGATACTGCATCCCTTTCCTTTCCCGAAACAGCTTCAGACAGTTCTTTCGGAGTCCATGTCCAGAAATCACCGTCATCGCCGGGAAACGCATCGGCATCCTGACTTGCAAAAAAACCAGCATCTCCTGAAAGCGTTTCCAGGAAGAAACGCGAAATTCCGTCAGCAGTTTTCCTGTATTCCTCATCGTGAAACAGCTGATAGCCGTGAACGTAGTTTCGGAGCAGACCTGCATTGTCATAGGACATCTTTTCAAAATGCGGCACTATCCATTCGTGATCTGTGGAATATCTGTGGAAACCGCCGCCTACCTGGTCATAAATACCGCCGGCCTGCATTCTGTCAAGAGTGTTGACAACGACAGCAACTGCTTCCTTCATGCCTCTGCTGTGCTGTGCCATCATAAATTCAATAGCGGCTGCGTGAGGAAATTTGGGAGCGTGCCCGAAGCCGCCATTTACAGCATCGGCTTCACCGACCATCTGGTGGAACGCGGCCGAAACAACAGCCGGTTTCACTTCACCGGGCTGCTGAACTTCTTCGTTTTTAATTGCCGCAGCCACCTTCCTTCCCGCATCTCTTGCATCTCCTCCCTGCTCTGAATAGAACACGACTACCTTCTCCAGGACTTCCGGGAATCCGGGCATTCCGCCCGAAGGTCCGGGTGGAAAATATGTGCCGCCGTAAAAGGGCCTGCCGGCGTCATCAAGAAAAACGGTCAGTGGCCATCCGCCCTGACCCGTCATGGCGTTTACCGCCTTCTGATACCTTGCATCCAGATCCGGCCGTTCATCCCTGTCGACCTTAATTGCAATAAAATTCTCATTTATCTGATTTGAAATGAGTTCATTGTCATAAGTGCCGTTGTCCATAACATGGCACCAGTGACACCATGAGGCACCAAT
>DAHXLZ010000234.1 GCA_027365715.1 Methanomassiliicoccales archaeon
GTATGCACCGATTCTCTGTTCAAGCGCTGCATTGTAGAGCGTGCGGCAGAGCTCCAGCTGGCTGTTGATGACGGCAGCCTGCCCGTCAGTCGGATAAATCCTGTATTTGAATGCTCTCTTCATTCACATTCCTTTTTGTTCAGCAATGTATTTCTTTATCGGCATGTCTGAAATATGCCCATGGGTTGAGACAAAATAACTTCTTGTCCATAACGTCGGAAGACTGAGGCGCAGCTCTGCGAACTTTTCCCTGAGATTGTGGGAAGTGTATCCCTTTATCTGCCCTATTATGTCGTTTGGAGTCAGGATGGGTTTGCCTTCTATGAAGAGATGAACATGGTCCGGCATTACCTCCAGCGCAAGGACTTTACAGTCCAGTTGTTCCGCTTTCTCCTTTATAAGTTCCTTCAGACGCTGTTCCACTTTATCAGTCAACACCTTTTTCCGATACTTCGGGCACCAGACAAAATGATAACCAATGAAATGAACACTTGTTTTAGAAGCGCTGTACCCGTTCGGCATATATGCTATATGGGTATGCTGTCACATAAGCCTGTCTGAATTATTCAGACTCGCTTTCATCCCACAGCTAAAGCATGTGGGATTTCTCGCTCGCTAGTGTTAATTATTGGTAAATCGATGATCCGGCAGGGAGAGTGCAAAGTCCTGCCTTGAATCGCCGTTATGAATTCCTGTCTTCCGGTAACCAGGTTCAGGTGTCCGGCAACAGTGTAAGAGAAATCCATGGCCCGATTTGTATAGTTTCTGAGGATTTTCGTTTCTCTTATGATGTTTCAAAGCGGCTTATGGTCCTTAAACTGTCATTTTATCAGGTTGCCGATGACCTGAGTGTGCCGAAGGAAGCACGCATAATTGTCAAGAAGGGCGAACACGGGGTTATTGTCGAGAATAACCGGTTCGTCGTTTACGGGGATGCAGAAGGGTGTTCAACGAAGGCATGGCTGATACACAACGGCCTTGTGGACTGGAAGACAGGGGTCATCGTTGGCGTCGACCCGGGGGAGAGGCCGGGGATTGCAATATATTCAGGCGAAGCGCGCATAGCGGTCGTAAGCGCATCCTCTCCGGAGGATGTTTCCCGCTATACACAGGTCCTCTCTTCAATGCTCGGCACCTCCGGTGTAATCGTTCGAATCGGCAACGGCGATCCTACAAACAGGAACCGGATTGTCCGCTCCGTCTGGCCCAGCTGCTCCTGTGTGGAGGTGGTTGATGAGAAAAGCACAAGCAGGATCGCAGGCTCCGATGTCGAAGCAGCTGCCATTATAGCCAGGACTCGCGGCATCCGGCTCAGGAAGTTGCCTGAGATTTCACCTACAGACGGTGAAATTCGCAACATACAGCGCAGAAGCAGGCTGAATAGCGGGGGGCTGACAACGATATCGCGCTCCATCGCGAAGTGTGTTGCAACCGGCGAATGCACGCTCGATGAGGCCATCAGGAAACAGCAGTCTGCCGACAGGAAGAGAAAATCAGAATAGGTGCTTGCCGATTAACCTGCTTGGCCCGCCCACACTGCAGCGCACAGTGTCTAATCCAAGCTCCCGGATCCGCTTTTCCACTTCCACCACTTCATTCACCGGGCAGTTGATATACACAGTTGCGCCCGTATCTATGGAATAATGGGCACCGAGTCCATCTTTTCTCATGCTTCTGACTTCCTCTATCACTCTCAATGTGTCAGGCTTCCACAGAAGCATTCGACCGGGCCCGGTCATCGTTACAGCGTGGAGCACGAGTGTGTCTCTTTCCGCAATCTCCCCTATTCCTGCAATATCGCCGACCCTGATTGCTCCTTCCATTTCGGCAAGTGCAACGTGCAGGTACGAGAGTCTTCCCTGAAATAACGGCGATTGAAGAACTTCCAGGTGAGCATCTTCAGTCTGTTTAACGGTTTTCACAATGGCTGCCACAATGCCCATCTGCAGTTCATCCGGTCCCGCAATACAACGTGCAACACTGTCCTCATCGCCGCTGCCTGTATACCATCTTGCAAAACCGCCTGCAACTGATCTTGATGCGGAACCTGCACCGAGTCTTGCTATCGCCGATACCTGATCCGCTTTGAGTTTCAGTCCCGCAGCAGCGCATGCCGCCGTCGCAAGGGCGGCAAAGCCGGATGCCGATGCTCCAAGTCCGATGCCAGACTCGAAGTCGCTTGCTGACATTACAGTGAAATTGCCTTCTATCGAAGCCATCTCCCTTACTCTGTCGACGACGCTGTGAACACGCTCAAGCGATCTGCCTTTTGCTTCCCTGCCGTCGATTACCGCACTGTCCCTGCGGGATTCCCCGAATTCGACTGTGGTGGTGGTGATTATCGGAGCAGTCGCTACCGATATTGAATCATGAAATGGAAGCCGCAGTGCC
>DAHXLZ010000329.1 GCA_027365715.1 Methanomassiliicoccales archaeon
AGTTTAGTCCTGCTCCTTACTATTATGCAGTCGATAGATGGTTTTGAAGTTGATTTCAGGAACGGCATAACCGCGGAACAGCTGGAAGCGGTAATTGAAAACTATGACTGCATAATAGTAAGGAGCAGGACTAAACTGACAGGCGGGCTGATAAGCAAAGCATCCAAAGCAAAACTGATCGTGAGGGCAGGCGTCGGCACAGACAACATCGACATACCCGCTGCGAGCGTGATGAACATACCGGTGTCCAACACGCCTTGGGCAAATGTTGTTTCTGCGGCAGAGCTCGCATTTACACTCATGCTGATGGTGAGCAGGAAAGCAGGCGAGGCAAATGCCTCCGTTCATTCAGGAAGATGGGAAACACTTAAGTTCACCGGCTCGGAACTCAATGAAAAGGTTCTCGGCATCGTCGGGCTTGGAAGAGTCGGCAGGGAAGTTGCCAGAAGGGCGCGTGCATTCCAGATGACTGTAATCGCATGCGATCCATACATCGGACAGGGTGTGGCAGATACTGCAGGCGCAAAGCTCGTGACCATGGACAGGCTGCTTGGCGATGCAGACATATTGAGTCTGCACGCGTCGATGATGGCGGGAAACGTGCACCTCATAGGCAGAAAAGAACTTTCGCTGATGAAGAAGGGCTCCATGCTCATCAACACTGCCAGAGGAGAGATGGTCGATACTGCGGCCCTTGTGGACGCTGTGAAAGAGGGCAGGCTTTCCGGTGCGGGACTGGACGTTTTCGAGGGGGAACCAGCCGTTGACGGTGCGCTTGCACAATTGCCCACGGTTGTTATGACGCCACACATCGGGGCCCAGACCAGGGAGGCACAGAACAGGGTCGGAAAAGAAGTTGTCGAGGTCGTCGAAGCGTTCTTCAGGAAGAATGAGATGATCAACGTAGTGAATGAGGCAGGCATACGGGCTGCCGGTGGCAGAGGGAAGTAGGCCGGGCTGTCCGCCATACAGGCGGTTTATGAAGGCGGGCGGGAAGACATCCTCCCTGCAGGCGGAGAGGAGAATGTCAGCGAACCTGTTTATATACAGCGATATGCATCTTACCTGTGGAAGGTTCAACTTATGACTGCAAACCAGGAATCCGGCGGTGCCCCGTCCAGTGAGAGTAAGCATGTGCCGATGGAGAAGGAAATGGCCTCCCTGATTGAAACTGCAACACACACAACCATAATTGCCGCCCTTGTACTGTTTGGTCTTTTGCTTGATTTCATTGCCGAGATTGTTTACATTGTTTCAGGCGGCGCCGGTGGAGCAGGATACTCCGCGTCACTGGTACTGGCGGCCTTCGGAAACTTCATCTTGCTGGCCGTGCTCTTCACTGCAGGCATAATGAAGAAAGATGCCAGCGACTATGCAAGATTGGGCTACCTGGTTGCCGCGGGCCTTATTTTCCTCGCCACGATGAGACTGATTTGAATCAGTCTCCCGACTGATTGAAGCGGGCTGAGTCGAGGTAAACGCATGACATGAGAAAAATGACAGGGAATATTTATATAGGTAAACAGGCTAAAATTCTCTGCGCGGTAGAATTTTGATGATGTTGCTGCAGAGCTGCGTAACAGGGTGAAATTTTAAATGCCGGGTTCCAGAGGAAATTCAAGCATGGAAAAGACGCTGACCGTAGACAACCTCAGCATGGCTATAAAGAACAGCATTGACAGGGAGGATTTACCCGAGGAGCAGGCAATGGCGATGGCGCAACATGTGATGAACTTCTTCGGTTACAGCGAGAGGATTATTGACAATATGCTTGAACCGGAGGACAGGGACGCGTTCTACATGCTCGAGGACAGTGGTATACTTACAACAGAAAGGGAGGAGACCACACTCTACGACGGCAGGGAATGGCGTATCCACTACTGGCTTTTCCGCAAGGAGAGGATATGGGCACTAATCAATGGCACAGACATCGAGTCGGAAATTACACGGATTGACACTTCCGTTTACGACAATGTGCCAGACGATGTGTGGGAAATGTCAAGACAGCTTCCGGTCAGAAAATAGATACCATGGCCATCTCATTGAGCTGCATTCTGTGACCCCCGGCATAGTTATTTAATGCGTGGCAGTCTGAACACTTGAGACCAAAGGTGTCTTAATGGATGGTCAGGCAGGCGGAAGCAGCAGATCAGGTACATCGTTTCCTTACATTCCAAGAACCGGTCAGATTAGAATAATGCATGCCGTTTTTGATGCGGTCACCGGCGGAAGGCATCTGATAATGGAGAGTCCAACGGGCAGCGGCAAGACTGCGAGCGTTCTTTCGGCAGCCATAGACAATTTGGGTAACAGAAAAATACTCTATCTGACGAGGACAAACTCCCAACAGCACCAGGTCATGCGGGAGCTGCGCTTGATAAAACAGAGGAGAAAGGTGCTTGGAATCGCAGTCCAGGGCAGGAACAACGGCTGCCTGCTGGCGAAACAGGACGATGAAATGCGTTCGGGGACAGCCGATGAGCTCTCGGCATATTGCGGCTACCTGAAGGAGAGAACGAAGTCTGAACACGAAGGGTGCCGCTACTATTATGGGCTTCTCAATGCAGACAGGAATCAGCTGGCAGACTGGCTGAAGGAGGAGATGCCGGATGCCGAACAGATCGCCGAAAGATGCATGATCATGCAGATGTGTCCCTATGAGATGTCGAAATCTTTTCTTTCGGAAGCAGATGTCGTTACTGCACCATACATCTACTTCTTCGACCCGTTCATACGAAGGAGGCTTCTTGAATGGATGGGTGTTGATATGAGCAGGCTAATCGTTATAATCGATGAAGCGCACAACCTACCCGATTACCTGAGAGAAATTGAGAGCGTAAAGTTCAGCGTCAGATCCGCACAGAGCATGCGTTCAGAGGCTGAAGAGTACGGAGACCCCGAGGTGATATCCGGTGTGAGCATACGCGATTTCTCAGAAATAGTGGAGGCAGCAATAAGAGCAATGGCTGCAGATTATGTCCTGGACGATGACGGCCTGGTTCCTCCGGAGGAATTTGAGACCAGACTGATGGAAGAGCTGAGAGTCAACTCCAGGTCATTTGCAATCATAGCCGCGGCACTCTCAAACCAGGGGGACATGGTAAGGGATGCCAAACTGAAGAGGGGGCGCCTGCCGCGTTCATACATAAGGTCGCTGGGCGAGTTCCTTCATTTCTGGACGGAGGCCGAGCCGGGCCATCACGTCAAACTCGTGAACGGCGGCGACAACCCGTCGCTTGAAGTCTACTGCCTGGATCCGGCCATCGCAGCCGCTCCCCTTCTCGATACTTACACCACGATACACATGTCCGGCACACTTGGCTCTCTGCCCGATTACAGGACACTCCTTCAGCTTCCGGTGGATTCTATTCTCCTCTCCGTTCCGACCGATTTTCCACCTGAAAACAGGAAAATCGTGTATGTTGACGACATAACCACACGTCACGAAGTAATCGTCAGAGATGCGGGAATGATCGCGGCCATTGCCGGCAGGATTGCCGAGGTGTGCAACAGCGTGCGCCGGAACACGATAGTTTTCCTTCCGTCGTACAGCCTTCTCGAATCGCTGCTCGCGCTGAATCTGGAGAGACGCCTTGATAATCAGGTGCTCGTTGAGCGTAAAGAGATGAAACAGGGAGAGCTCATGGAATGCGTCGAGCGGTTCAAATCAGCCAGGGGATCTGTATTTTTTTCAGTCATCGGCGGACGAATTGGAGAGGGACTGGACTTTCCCGACGAGAGTCTCGAGATGGTGATAATCGTTGGCATCCCTTATCCGAAGCCGACCGCGAAGCAGCGTGCGCTGGTCAACTATTATGACATACTTTACGGAAAGGGATGGGACATAGCCGTGAAGGGACCGGCACTCAGGAAACTCCTGCAGGCCGCAGGGCGGATGATCAGGAGCGACACTGACAGGGGAATAGCAATTGTACTTGACAAAAGAATGTCGTATTTTCCGGGCACAGGCGCAGAGAGGGTCGATGATGCATCCCGTTCAGCAGTGCACTTCTTTTCAGCCGCGGGCAGCGTACCTGCCGGGAAGCCGGGAAGGCTATTCTGAGTGCTCGATACAATTAACTAAGAGCTGCCCGATGCCGGGGCATGGACCTCTTCTGGTCTGTCATAGATGCCGTATGGTTCTTTTTACCGGCAATGCTGCCAAACACCAGCGCGGCCATATTTGGCGGCGGGAAGCCGATTGACGGAGGCAGAATTTGGAAGGGTAACAGGCTGCTGGGTGACGGAAAGACATGGAGGGGGCTGGCCGTGGGAATTGCCTCCGGGATCGTGCTCGGATACTTCGAAAGCATCATCTCAATTCCGTTTGGAAGTCAACTTTCAGCAGTTTACACTCCCTCGTTTGAGATACTTCCTGTGCTGTTTGTTCTCTCAGCAGGTTCAATGCTTGGAGACATAGCCGGAGCATTCTGGAAGAGAAGGAAAGGGATGCCGAGGGGTGAAAAGGTCCGGCTGGTCGACCAGTATGATTTTGCCGCCGGAGCGTTTCTTCTGGCTGCTGCCGTTGCACCGGCGTATGTGTTCAGATACCTCATTGACGGATATGCGATATTTGGTTTTGCGTTCGTCCTGCTGATAATTTATCCGCTGCACAGATTCATCAACTATCTCGGCTACAGAAAGGGTCTGAAAAGCGTGCCCTGGTGACTGACGGGAATGCGTGACGCGCCTGACCGATCTAATTGAATTTTTGAAGTGGCCCACAGGCGGCGTAAACTTTTACTACACATCGCAGCATTGGTGAGGAACAGAGGATCTCATTGACCGGAACACTGATGGAAACACTCATTGGCACCGGGGCGGTGATGTTCGGTGATTTCGAACTTACATCAGGAAAGAGAAGCAAATATTATGTCAATATCAAGAAGGCATACACCAATCCCTCCATACTGCGGGCAATAGCGAAGGGGATGGCAACGCACGTGACGGGCGACAGGATCGCTGGAATGGAGCTCGGCGCAATACCCATAGTGGTTGCAGTGTCTCTGGAAACAGGGAAGCCTTTTTCGATGATAAGAAAAGGACAGCGGGAGCACGGAACGCGAAGCATGATTGAAGGTGAAATAACCAGGGGAGAGACGGTTGACATTGTTGAGGATGTCAGCACCACCGGCGGCTCCATACTGAAATCCGTAAGATGGGTCAGGGAAGCCGGCGGAACAGTGAACAGGGCAATTGTAGTCGTCGACAGGGGGGAGGGGGCTGCCGAACTTCTGCAGAATGACGGCATAACACTCACAGCGCTGGTGAATTCAGAAATGCTCACAAAGGGCGGTGTCTGATACCGCATTTGCCGTGGACAGCGCGGAAACAGGAAGGGGCGTCACATTACGTCTGAATGGAATAAGGGTAAAAAAGAAGCGGCACTTACATATACAGACTATATGAATGCCGGATAAACATGCCGGATAAACATGGAAAGTCTGTGGCGGAAACGGGCAAAAAGGGGACTGGAACTTCCAGCCACAAGATATCAAAGGTTACATCTGCACTGATTGCGGCAATCATTGTAGTTGCAGTCATATTGGCCGGTTTCTCTTATTCGACAGGTTTCTTCGGGCTTATCAAGAAAAACAACAGTAATTCATCTGCTGCCATTTACGCTTACGTTCATTTCGTTCATTCCTCTGCAAACGCCAGCAACTCGCCGCTCGTACTCACTTCACCGGCAATGGATCTTTCCAACGTGACTGTCACCCTCCTGTCACCAGTGCCTGATTCTCTGAATCATGCAGGGGGTGTGAACATGACAGGCATCAATCAGACCGACAATCCGTATGAAGTCGTTCTTCTCAATGAGACCGGCTCCCAGTCTTCCATTTCATCTTCCGGTTATCTGATAAAGGGCTCATTAAGTCCCATGTTCGCCAGTGTCGTGAACGAATGGAAGGGTGTTCTTGCCAGCAATACTGAACAGGTTTCCATGGCACTGTATGCATGGTACACTGCTGTTTCAGGTGGAAAAGTGTATGAATACATGTACTACAACAACGTTCCTTTCAATCCTTTCTCAGTTCAACAGACTCATTTCGTATTAAACACATCCATATACTTCGACATGCAGCACCCGACTGTTGTGCTGAACCTTTCCTCCAACGCCAGTTCATCTGTGCTTTCTGCCAATCCTCACAGGCTCCCGCCTCCCCCTCCCTGCCAATCATACACGGAAGTGCTGTACTCCAATACCGAAACAGGGCCGCTCCCTGTTGAGTCGACAATACTGCCGCAGAGTTCCAATTCAGCAATCAGCTATGCAATATCAAGTTTCAGCGGAACGCAGAACTTCTCTTTCAACAGCATCCATTATTGACAGAGTCAGTGAAGCTGCAGAAAGAGCGAGGCTGGCGGCTGCAACCGCAGCAGCACCGCTTGCCGCTCCCGGAATTGCGCCTGCGAGCGCAATCAGTGCCAGCT
>DAHXLZ010000249.1 GCA_027365715.1 Methanomassiliicoccales archaeon
AATGGTTGACGGTTCGTCAACTGCTCAGACAATTCTGCATATATTCCTGCCACTGGCATTTCCGAGCATTGCAGTTGTCGTCATACTTAACTTTGTGCTTAACTGGGGTAATTTCTATGTACCCTTTATATTAATCAGCTCCGGCAATGAGTTTCCGATTGCCGTGAAAATATACTCATTTTTCGGCGCATACAATGTGAAATATAATGAACTGGCGGCATTCTCCTTCATTTATACAGTTCCTGCGATCGTGATGTATATATTTGCTCAAAAGTATCTGATAAAGGCGTTTTCCTTCGGCGGTAGCAAGGGGTGATTGTAAACGGCAAGCATAAGTGTGAGAAATCTGAGCAGAACCTTTGGGACCGTAAAGGCTCTCAACGATGTCAATTTTGACATCGCCGATGGTGAATTCTGTGTCATACTTGGCGCTTCGGGCTCTGGAAAAACAACACTTCTTAATCTTCTTGCCGGCCTTGACAAACAGACATCCGGCGATGTCCTGATTGATGGCAAAGTAGTCAATGGCAAAGATCCGAAAAGCAGGGGGATAGCGATGGTTTTCCAGGACTACGCTCTCTATCCGCATATGACGGTCTATGGCAATATGGCATTCCCGCTGAAAATGGCCAGGATGCAGAAAAGCGTCATTGACTCCAAAGTCAAAAATGTCGCGAGCCAGTTGTCCATTGAGCAACTCCTCCAGAGAAAACCGCGTGAACTTTCCGGCGGGCAGGCCCAGAGAGTCGCTGTCGGCAGAGCTCTGGTGCGTGACCCTTCTGTCTTCCTTATGGATGAACCACTCAGTAACCTTGATGCGAAGATAAGATCGCAGGTGAGAACGGACCTGAAGGTCCTCCACAGGGAGCTGAAGAAAACATTTGTGTACGTGACTCACGACCAGCAGGAAGCGATGTCACTGTCGGACAAAATTATACTTATAGACAATGGGAGTGTTTCGCAGATAGGAAGCCCTCTTGATGTCTATAATTCGCCAGCGAACATGACTGTTGCCACATTCCTCGGCGATCCTCCAACCAACATATTCAAAGCGCACTCTGAAAAAGGTGTTTTTATCAGCGATCTTTCACCGCTCAAAATAGCCACAGACAGGGAACGTATCAGGATAGGCATCAGGCCGGAAGCATTTCAGCTTGAGGCGGGCCCTAACTGCGCCTATGCCGATCTCAATGTGATAACAGTTGAGTCGTTCGGTTCTCATATGATTGTCACCTGCGAAACTGAAAGCAAAGCCGTCATGAAAATAAGGATTTCGAATAGACTCTTCAGGGAAAACAGATTAAGGGTATATGTTCAACCGTCATTCATGCATCTGTTTGATGACAGTGACGGAAAGAGACTTCTGGACGTCGATATAACACCGGCAGCAGCGTCCCGGTAGTCTGGTGGTGGGTTGCGTTCAGTGAAGTTCGTATCTGTTTTGCTGACACTGGTTGTAGTGTCGGTTGCGGTTGCATCTATAAGTGCCAGCAGGCATACAGGGGAAGCAAGAGTCACAATAACGAATCTTGAAATCGGTTTCTTCGGAATATCCCCTGCCACGAACATTTCCTATCCCCGCAGTGTCCGGGCTGATTCCTCTTTCAGCATTTCCATGAATGTCGCTGAAAACGTCACGCGGGTGTATATAACGACTCCCGGATTTGAAGTCATCAGCTGGCATCTTTCGAATACCGATCTGACGGTTTCCGTAATTTACAGACAGGCTGCATATACCGGCATTGTCTCGATGCATGTCGTAGGTGATATTCCCTTTCCGGTGATATACTGAAGTGAATTCATGAATTCTATCGAAGGTATTTATGAGACTGTTCAGGAATTGAAGAAGAGGGCATCATATTTCATCCTTGCCAGTGTTGTAGAACCAAAGCAAATTCGGAACTGGAAAAGAAAAAAGATGCCCCTTGAGGAAGCCGGAGCATTCAGATGCGATTACTATTCGCTTGAAAGCGAATATTCGTCCGAAGGAGAATCCTTCGTCTATTTTGGTGTTCCGGGAAGTGCGATGATGCTTATCGACGGAAAGGCATACATGGGCATCGATGCCTTTCACAGAATTGTGGATGTCCCGGAAGGAAGCCATCAAATTCGACTGGAGGTGACACAGAGAGGGCTTTTCGGAAACAAAATTTTTTCTCCCATACCATTCAACGCAGTGCTGTTCAGGAAGAATACTCTTTATGAAAAGATTTACTACAAATTAATTACACTGCTCGATTTCATATTCATTTACCGGGATGAAACTAAACTGAATACGCTTCTGGATATGTACGAAAGTTTCCCCCTTCTGAATGTCGACGCTCTCGCTTACATCGTGCATGGAGACCTTTTTTCAGACGACTTCACATTTTCTGATGCTGCTTTAAAGATTCTGAAACTGAAAGAGAGGACCGGGAGCATCCTGGAAGATGCAAAATCGGCGAACAGGCTATCCGGGGAAATAGATGTCCTCCTTCGTGATTACTGCCTGTCGAAGGAATGTGCCATTATGCCTCTGGGGCATGCACACACAGATCTCGCATGGTTGTGGCCTGTAACCGAAACCGCCAGAAAATCATTGCGCACTTTTGCCAGTGTGCTTCATCTGCTGGAGAAATTTGATTTTTTGTTTGTCCAGTCCATGGCATGGCATTACAAGCTGGTGGAATCAGCCGGATCAGATTATGCTGTCGACATCTTTGACCGGATAAAGAAAATGGTGTCACAGGGGAAATGGGTGCCAATAGGAGGCATGATGGTTGAACCGGACTGCAACCTTATATCAGGTGAGTCGATTGTGAGGCAGGCGCTGTATGGCCAGCTTTATTTCCAGGAAAAATTTGGAACGGGGAGCAGCATTGCATGGCTTCCGGACACATTTGGCTTCTCCCCGCAACTGCCACAAATTCTCCGGCTCTCCGGTTTCAGCCTTTTTCTGACAACAAAACTCTCCTGGAACGACACAAACAGATTCCCGCATGATATGTTCACGTGGACCGGTATTGATGGAACAGCAATAGCCGCTCATTCACACATGAGGACTTACAACTCAGATCTCTCTCCCGTTGATCTTGCAGAATCGCTTGAACTCCATCCGGAGACGAAAATGACAGGAATTGTGCCGGTGATCTTTGGAAAGGGAGATGGCGGCGGCGGTCCAACAGGTGAAATGCTGGAACAGCTGGATGTTATTCGAAATACGAAAAGCGCCATAACAACCGTGAATTCGCTATGTGCCTGGCTGGAATCAATTGAGCACAATATGGAGAGGCTGCCGCGCTTTGACGGCGAACTGTATCTGGAATACCATAGAGGCACCTATACGACGCATGCGGACATCAAGAAACTGAACAGGAAGACAGAAAGCCTTCTTTTCCTCGCGGAGGCTCATGCTGTTGCGGCGTCAATACATTCTCGCAGCACACCCAGCAGATTCAGAGCGGAATGGGAAGTATTGCTTAAAAATCAGTTTCATGACATCCTTCCTGGTTCATCCGTCAGGCAGGTCTACATCGACTCAGTATCGGAGCTTTCCGAACTGGACGAAAAACTCAACCGCCTGATAGCGGATAATACCGGGGAAGCTGAAAATTTTTCAATCTTCTGTCCCTATTCGTGGCCGACTTCATACTTGATGGAACTCGGAGATAAATTTTCAGATGGCGATATCCTTGTATCGGAAAGC
>DAHXLZ010000281.1 GCA_027365715.1 Methanomassiliicoccales archaeon
GAGGGACTTCAGATGTTCTTCAACTGGTTTCAGGATTTGGCGGACGCTCTGGAGTATGCGGCGCAGGAAGATCCCGTATGGTGGGCAAAAGCCATGGCATACTCCCGTGAATTTCGTGAATTGCTTCCAAATTCAGATATACTTTATCTCGTCAACATGGCTGTTCTGGAAGCCAGGGGTCTTGACGCCGCTGGTCGTCATTCAGAGACCGAAGCATTCCTGGAGAAACTCACGCGCGAATATCCTAAATCCGAATGGTCGTGGACAAGCTGGGGAGACTTCTGGGCCGGCGAATTCGGCTTGAACCAGGAAGCACCGCGCGACCCTGGAAAGGCACTATCTATCTACGAGCGGGGATTGAGCATGGATGTCGACGATCCCAGCGTACTCACTGAGCGAATAGAGCACATTAAGAGCAGATCGGCGAAATAGGATATGCCAGAGGGATTCAGGCAGCAACGTGCGAAACCGGAATGGAGAAAGTATCGCCAAAGCACAGTCAGCGGATCTGTCGTTATCTGATATGGTGAAAATCACAAATTTGATTTGATCAGATTGGTTGCCAGCTGAATTTTCACTCATGCTCACTTGACGGTTAATGGGGACGTTCTCTGATTTTCCTCCGGTGATTGACCGCAACATAAACCAGATGCTGCGCTTCAGACAGCCGTATGAATTTATGCATCTGCTGCTGTTTACTGAAATGGAGTCTGCCGTGATACCTTCTTCCCTGCAGATGCACCGCCGGCCCTCAATGTGCGTCTTCTCTTCTTTCGCCGCCATTCTCCTGCACCCCGTGATTCAGATAATCTCTTACGGCCACACCACATACCAGGGGGCAGACCAACACCGTATGCCACGAGATCCGCGCCCGATTAGATCTTCACACAATTATCCCGGGAATCAATAAGGAGAGAGGGAGACGGAAGGAATAGCGTGTCGGAGAGGATGCCGGCAATAAGGGAGGTCATACGCCGTGTCATAGAACCGGAGGTTGCCGGTGATCCACAGTCATCACTGTTATGGGTAAGCGGGAGCCTCAGAAAGGTGTCGGTAGATGTGAAGTCACTCGGATATGAGACAGGTTATGTAACGCTGCGTGATCTGTTGCACGATATGGATTTCAGCCTGAAGGGGAACAGGAAGACAGGGGAAGGAAAGAGGAAACCTGACAGCGGTGAGCAGTTCATGCACATAAACAGCAGGGCAAAGGAGTTTATGGGCGCCAGTCAGCCTGTAATATCCGTGGATGCCAGGAAGAAAGAACCGGCAGGTGAATTCAAGGACAGCTGAAGGGAGTGAAGATCCGAGGGGAATTGCGACCGGGTCAGCGTCCATGACTTCATCGGTGATTCAGAGGGCAGGACAATACCATATGGCGTCTACGATCTGAAAAATAATGAGGGTTATGTCAGTACAGGCATTGACCACGACACAGCCGGATTTGCCGTGGAATCCATAAGGAGATGGTGATATCATCGGAAAGGTCAGGTATCCGGATGCCTCAAGGCTGCTGATCACGGCCGATGGCGGCGGGAGCAACGGTTCCAGTGTCAGGTTGTGGAAGACAGAAATACAGAAATTCGCGGATGATTCCGGCATCGATGCAACTGCCTGTCACTCCCCTCCGGGAATGAGCAAGTGGAATAAGATAGAGCACAGGATGTTCTCCTGCATAACAATAATCTGGAGGGGCAGGCCTCTCAGAACCTTCGAGACGGTTGTGAGCCTCACATCAAACACACGGACAAATAACGGTCTCACAATTGCATGCGGTCTCGATGAGAAAATGTACGGGAAGGGAAAGAAAGTGTCAAAACAGGATATTGCCAATCTGAAATTGACAAGAGACGAATTCCATGGAGAATGGAATTATGCAATAATGCCGAAGAAGTCAAAAGGATACACTGTTAGTCAACAGCCCTTAACGGCCAGTGCACACTGACCGGCTGGACCGTCAAGATGACAGTTGAAATAGATCGAGGAGATGTCACACCGTAAATGAAATCTGCTGCAGATGATATCACTGTCGAAAATCAGGAACGACCCGTGATTGTCCAGAGCGACAGGACAGTGCTTCTGGAAACTTCGAATCCTCTGTTTGAAGAAGCGAGGAGATTCCTCTCCTCATTCGCTGAAATAGAGAAGACACCGGAATACGTTCACACATACCGGATTTCCCCCTCTCGCTCTGGAATGCCGCTTCGCTGGATTTTCACGCAGTCGACATAATCTCCGGACTGAAGATGTATTCCAGGTATCCGTTACCTCAAAACGTCGAACGGAGCATAACAGCGCATATGTCAAGGTACGGAAAACTGAAACTCATATCCGAAGGTGACAGTCTGTTCATCGTGTCTGAGGACAGATCGATAATGGAAGAGGTGCTGTCGGACAGAGAAATGCAGCCTTATGTTCTCGGGTCTGTCCAATCAGACAGATTGCGTGTGAGAGCCGACCGGCGCGGTCACATAAAGCAGGCCCTCTTCAGGATCGGATATCCTGCAGAGGATCTGGCAGGTTATGTGGATGGGGAATTTCTCGAAATCGGTATTCGTGACGCAACACTTTCCGGAGAGAACTTCAGTCTCAGGAAATACCAGCTGGAAAGTTCGGATGCTTTCTATGCCGGCGGTACGGTGTCAGGCGGCAGCGGAGTCATAGTTCTTCCGTGCGGTGCCGGCAAGACAGCCGTTGGTATGGCAATCATGGAGAAAACCAGGAGATCGACGCTCATACTCTGCCCGAACAACATCGGTGTAACTCAGTGGTTTGAGGAGCTTATTGACAAGACAACCCTTACGGAAGAGGACATAGGCATCTACACCGGAGAAAAGAAGGAAATCAGGCCCGTTACGCTCACCACTTATCAGATAATGACCTGGAGAAGAGGAGAGGATGAGCTGTTTCCCCATTTTGATATCTTCAGAAAGAGGAGATGGGGGCTGATAATATATGATGAAGTTCATCTGCTGCCAGCGCCTGTCTTCAGCATTACGGCCGAATTGCAGGGAATAAGAAGACTCGGTCTCACCGCCACACTGGTAAGGGAAGACGGAAGAGAAAAGGATGTCTTCACGCTGATAGGCCCGAAGAAATACGATGTGCCGTGGAGGGTTCTTGAAAAACAGGGATGGATAGCGCCTGTGGTATGCCATGAATACAGAGCTGGCTTTGAAAGCGATGACGAAAGGATGGCTTATGCCACAGCGCCCGCGATGAAGAAATTTGGAATGGCAGCAAGGAACAGAAGGAAACTTTCAATCATGGAAGATCTGGTGCGCCGTCACAGTGACGAAAGCATCCTTGTAATCGGCGATTACCTCGATCAGATGCACGAGGCAGCCGGTAAGATCGAAGTGCCGCTCATCACAGGAAAAACGCCTGAGAAGAAAAGAGAAGAACTCTACAGGCTGTTCAAAGAGGGAAAGCTTAGAGTGCTGGCTGTGACAAAGGTTGCAAATTTTGCACTCAATCTGCCGGATGCAAGCGTTGCAATTCAGGTTTCCGGGACTTTCGGCTCCAGACAGGAAGAGGCCCAGAGAATCGGCAGGATATTGAGGCCGAAATCCTCGGGCAGGCAGGCGTCGTTTTATACCATAATCACAAAGGATACGGTTGAGATGGACTTTGCGGCCAACAGGGAGCTGTTCATGACAGAGCAGGGATATACGTACAGAATCGCGGATGTTTGAAATGACCGGGAAAAGTGCACTGACGCTTCAGCAGATACTCGCCTCGATCGACACAAACTGCATCAACCGCATCATGAGCCGCATCGGCAGCATTGCTCTGCGTGCACAGATAGGCGCATCGCATCTCGAGCCGCGTCAGGCTGTGAGAGGGTACCTGTCCGACAAGAAGGTCGTCGGCGAAATATACCGCTCTCTGTCTGGTGACGCATTCCAGATTGCATCACACGTCATTGCTTCGGGGGGCTGTTTTTCCGTGGCTTCACTGAAGTCTGACACCAACTGGAAGAAATATGAAGCAGCTCTGCATGAGTGCACAGAGAAGCTTGCACTCTTTATCCTGCCTGAACCGGAGCATCAGGAAACCGCGTGTGTTCCTATCGAATATATGATTGCCGGCGCCGGCTCCGAATCCAGCGTGGACCCGCTCAGCCTCCTCGGTGCATTCAGAAGTTATGACGGGAATACAGTCAGGGAGATAAGCAGAGTCCTGGGTTTGAATTACAGGGGCACGATTTGTGAGTCAGCGGCCGATGCACTTTCATACATCCGCGAATCAGCTGAAACGCTGATTCGTTCCCTGAACTCACATGAAGCCGGTATACTGGACTGGATGTTCGCCCGAAACGGCCTTGCATATCCGGATGAGTTCATGGAACGGTTTTATCCGAAGGCCGATGGCGGAAATTACAGTCCGTATTCTTTCGATTACGACTTTCTGGGCACCATATACCATCATCGTGTTACACCCCCCCACTCGATCCTCTTTCTGAAGGGGCTGCTCATGACATTCAATTCCTATGGAGGATGGAACTCCGCGAAGATGATTGTGATGCCCACCGAAATATGTGAAATATTCATCAGGGACAGACTGGGCAGGCAGGGCAATGGGCGAAGTAAACCGGGCATCACCGGTGCCGGCCACGTGAAACTGGTGGACACATCCGGCGATTTCTTCATAAACCTCAGAAAAATGATAGTCGCATTCCTGTTCATTTCTCACTGGAGAAAAAAAATCACCGTTTCACTCCTGTCGGAAGTCAGCGGGTGCGATGAATATTCCACTTCCCTTATGTCGAATTTTCTGCTGGCCAATCCGGTCATGAATGGAGAATCCGGCGGCGTGGACAGGACAGAAGCATGGTATTCGGCTTTCAAACAGCCCGATGTGCTTGTGAACACTGCCCTGAGATTCTTTCTCGGCGACTGGCAAATGGATGCACAGGCTGTTATTCCGGACAGGCGGGAATTCGATTTTCTGGTTTTGAACAAAATACTGTCCGGTCTGGCGAACAGCACCGGTCCGGTTCCAGTTTCATCGATTCTTTCCATTCTCCGAAGCGATATTGAGATTAATTTGGCATGCAGAGTGCGGTGTCTCCAGATAATGGAACTGCAGCGCACTGAGAAATTGATGAGCTATGAAACGGGCAAAACCGTCGTGACACCCCTTGTTCCCGATATTGTGAACCGCATGACGTTTTTGACACTGAAAAATCTCTGTCTCGCGGGCATTCTGGCATCAGACAGGGAGGCCCTGGATGCAGATTCGTTCGTGGGCCTCTCCGGATTTGGAAGGAACGCGCTGTCGGGTGCCGTAGAAGAAGGTTTCGGCGATCAATTCAGAGAAAAGCAGTCTCCTCTGATAGTGCAGCCCAACCTTGAGATTATGGCAGATCTGTTCATCAGTCTCGAGGATCTCAATTTCCTGTCCTCCTTTTCAGAAGAAGTGAGCATTGACAGGGTATGCAGGTTTCGTGTTACCAGGAAATCGGTAATAGCGTGCGTC
>DAHXLZ010000337.1 GCA_027365715.1 Methanomassiliicoccales archaeon
ATTTACACTCAGGCTGGGCAAACTCACTGCGCCCACCGTGGCACGGATGCTCGGCACAGAGGACATAGAGGAGATAAGAAACCTTCCTGACCTGACTGCACTGGTAAAGACAAAGGACGGGATCACCAGGATAAAGATTGAGCCTCTCATGAACGGTGTGGAGGAAATAGACGCGGCCATCGAGAGAACAAAGACGGAGTTTGGCACAGAAGACGACTCGCTGCCTTCACAGTTATCATCACACAAGGGGAAGCTGTTTGATTTCCTGTAGATTGTCACGATTGCTGAGAAGCAACGCGAACTGGACATGGCGTTTCAATTTTTGCCATTTTCGGCCGAGCACAATGGAGCAGAAATGGCTGCTAATCGAAGACGGCTAAAAGCGAGGTTGGTATCCTGAGCTGACTTATTAGGCAGAGAAACCATTCAGCATAAGCGAACAAGTGAAAATGATGAAAATATGCACTGTTGCTCTTCCTATTTTCCGGTTCGTCTGCGCGATTTTTCCAGCGCCCTCGGTGGTGCGTGTGCCTGTGAACTTGCTTTCTCTGCAAGTTTGAGATAAGTTGCAATGGACCTGCCCTTCTCAGTGAGTGATATCGCATACGTCCTTCTTCCAAGCATCTTCTCCTCAACCGAGATGATATCCTCCATCTGCAGAGCATCGATCAACTTGTCCAGCGTATTGTTGTTCCTGACTGTGCTGAACAGGTCTGACTTCATCAACTTTTCAGAATCCAACAGGGCATTCAGGACTGAAAAAGCGTACTTCATGTCGAGTGCTTTCATCGCTCGCCAATATTTGCCGTGCCACATAGACTTTTGCAATCACTTTTCGGGCACCCCCTGGTTATCTTTTTATAGGCAATTAACTGATATCTGCACAGTGAAGAGAAATGAGCTCCATGCCGAGTGCAGGGCCAGGGCAGGTTGATCACGAGCCAGTTGAGTCCACGATTACCCTTTACAATGGAAAGAAGATTGAAATTGACAGATGCGCATATTGCGGTCACCATGTGGCGACTTTGTTCCGCCGCGATTTCACGGATGTCACTATGGCCGGCAGCACTATCCGGCTACACTTTGCTCGTGAACCGGTACTGCACTTTGACCTGTTTAGCAAATATGATGAAGACACCCTCGTTTTCAATGAGGACTGCAAATACAGGGAATGTGGCTGCCTGAAACCGTGGCCTGCATCCGTTCGCTAAATCGTAAGGAACACGACGTCTTCAATGGCTTTGACAGAGCAGATTTAACCATAGTCACAGCGATATGCGCACACATCTGAGATTATAATTTCACCTGGCTCGCGACCTTGACCCGCAGATGAAAACCCCAGATTCTATAACTGCTGTGCAAAAACTCCCTCTCCCGAGCGCAATTACCGGCACTATTCACACACTTTTTCTAATGTGCACCACATATCTGCCCAATACCTGATTCATACGTGAACGTCACCGATTGAAAGCAGCAGATACGCTTCCCTGAAACACTCGATAAATATGTTGATGATATCAATCCAGTAAGGTACACAGATGCATTCTCAGTCTGACGACGACGTCGTCATTCTGATGAACTGCTCTTTGTCCTTCAACTCGACCCACTGGCCATTGACGTGGCATTTCAGACTCCTGCCGTCAAGCCAGAGGAGCACCGCGTGTTTGAATTCTTCGTTATTCTGAGCGGATATCACCGGTGCAGGATCATCAAAGACAAAGACCGGCGTCGCTTTGTTTCTTACTGCGCGTTCAATCTTCTTCCTTCTCAGTTCGAGCCAGTATTTGGTTGACACTTCCACCTCTATGTAAAACAAGATGGCCGAGATTGCATCCAGTGTTCTG
>DAHXLZ010000340.1 GCA_027365715.1 Methanomassiliicoccales archaeon
ACACGGGCTTCTGCCCGTGAGAGTGATGGGATGCGAGGCTGAATTCATGAAATCGCTAGTTAATGATGCTCTATCAAGAGCATCTCAGGAAGATGTACCTTTGGAACAGTCATACGCTGAAGCTACATACAGTGCCGAAGACGACGAACTGATAAAAATACTGTCGGGTCTCAGGACCAACATTAAGATAGTCGGCTGCGGTGGCGGCGGCACAAACACAATAGACAGGCTCGTTGAGACAGGCATCGCGGGTGCCGAGATGTATGCGGCAAACACCGATGCACAGCATCTGCTGATAATCAGGTCACCGCACAAGATACTTCTTGGACGGAGGAGCACTCGGGGCCTGGGAGCCGGAGCACTCCCGCAAGTTGGAGAGGAAGCCGCCAGGGAGGCGGAAGACGACATACGGAAATCAATTCAGGGCGCAGATATAGTGTTTATAACCGCAGGACTGGGTGGCGGAACAGGCACCGGAGCAGCTCCGTTCATAGCTCAGCTGGCAAAGGAGATGGGTGCACTCACAATAGCGATATGCACATCCCCGTTCAAGGCGGAGGGCGCCATAAGGGCGGAGAACGCCGAGTGGGGACTGGAGCGCCTCAGGAACGTTGCCGATACAGTAATTGTGATACCGAATGACAAACTTCTGGAACTGGTGCCCAGACTCGCCCTGAATGCCGCATTCAAGGTTGCCGATGAGGTGCTTGTCAGGAGTATAAAGGGCATTACGGAAGTCATCACAAAACCCGGACTCGTGAACCTTGATTTCAATGATCTGAAGACGATAATGAAGGGGGGCGGTGTTGCAATGATCGGGCTTGGGGAAGGAGAGGGTGAAGAGAGGGCATCGGATGCCGTGAGTGAAGCTGTCAATTCACCACTCATTGACGTTGACATAACAGCAGCAAATGGCGCACTCGTCAATGTTGTCGGCGGCAATGACATGACTGTAAGCGAGGCAGAGAAGGTGGCCGAAATGATTCAGACCAAAATCAGCCCCTCTGCAAGAATCATATGGGGTGCTGCCGTTGACCCGACGCTTGAGAAGAGAATGCGTGTCATGGTGGTACTGACAGGCGTCAAATCAAAGCACATACTCGGTCCCGCGGACAACATACAGACGAAGAGCATAGATATGGATTTCATAAAGTGACGGGCCTGGCAGCAGCAAACACGGGAATCGGATAATTTCATTTGCCGCCGGTTCCATCACGGAACAATGACAACAGGCAGAAGATTCTGTTCATTTGTGAAGGGCGGAAGATCCGGCCTTGGAATTGACGAAATACCAGAGGACGGTTTCTGCATCTCGGTGTTCCTGATAATCGGGGAGAAGGGAACAGGGAAGGTTCTAATGGGACACCTGGATCCCGCCGGACCCTGGGACCACATAGGCGGTCTTGACAGTGAAAGAGTGAAGGTTCACAGCCGGGGATTGATGCTTCCCTCGTGTCATCTGATGTACGGCGAAGCGCCCGATGACTGTGCGCTGATGATAGCAGGAGAGCAGCTCAATCTTACTGAGATGAAATTCTCCGGGCCGGCGGTTTATTCAGAGACTTATGAGCCGAAAAGATTTCCTGGCAGCAGGAACCACTGGGATCTGGAATTCATCTATACGGGGATCATGAGCGGGAATGACATTCCAAAGACAGAGCATGTCTGGCTGGACATAAAATTCATTGATATAGATGCGAAGGCATCTGAGAAAATTGCAAGATCGCATGAGGATATTCTGGCGCATCTGAAGTGAGCCGCAAATGCAAAAGAGAAGTGGGAAAAGAATATTAAGCAGGATGGTTGATGCTTTCAGAGAATCTGCAATAAAGCTGCATCTGCTGAAAGAAGGTAAAAAAACTGAGCAACACTACCTCTTCATTCGACTTTACTGAGACGACTTACGAAGTGCAGCGGAAGCTGGAAGAGCGTTTCAGGAACGTCGGAAAGGGTAAATACGGAAGGATTTTCAAGATGGCCAAAAAGCCGACGCTGGAGGAATATACCAGGGTCGTGCAGATGGTTTCGCTTGGAATCTTTCTGATTGGTGCGCTCGGATTCCTTCTCTACTGGTTGTGGACGTACTTTCCGCAATACATTTCGGGCATTTTCGGCTGAGGAGGAAAAGTCAGTATGTCTTCTTTTGATATTTCAGCAGGAGCCGCCGGGAGCCAGGACAGCAGAAGATTCACATTGAATGTCGACGGCCAGACAGAAAGCATTGTTCCAGTTTCAGGTGACACCGAGTTCATAACACGCATTGAAACTGAAGGCGAAGCGAAATACAGTGTTTCCATCAGATCTGTGCTCTTTGCAGCGGCGGATGGCGCCCCCGAGTGGCAGGTGAAATTATACCTTGACGGTGTGCTTAAGTGGGACAGCCTGACGAATCTTCCAAACGAGTTTGATGCGAAACTTGGTGCAGGAAAGCATTTTGCAACAGTGCATGCGCTTGTAGCTTCAGGCGCATCTTTTGGAGAGTATACACAGATTACATTCACCATCTCTTCAGGCGGTATCACAGAATCGAAAACATTCAAAGTGGCGGTGCGGCCCTCAATACTGGCAGTCAAAACAGCGATAGGGCAGGAGAGAGAGGTTGCAGATTCAATAGCTGCAAAGGCAAAGACGGGAAAACTGGGAATCTACTCCATCCTCATTCCGTCAACAATCAGGGGCTATGTATTCCTCGAAGCAATGAATACAGACAAAATTGAGAATGCTGTCAGGACCGTCAGGAAGACACACGGACTTGTGAAGGG
>DAHXLZ010000323.1 GCA_027365715.1 Methanomassiliicoccales archaeon
CGCCTCTGTGCATTCCTGCATTCGGGAAAAGTTGCGACGGTCAGCGACGAAGGCGGTGAGGAGAAAAGGTAGATGTCGCCACCGCTCTGGTACACTATGCACCTGCCATCGCTTCTTGCGTTTCGGGCAAAAAATTCAGAATGCTCCGTATGCCGTTTTATGTCTTCCCCTTTGTTGTTGACAGAGTAGAGATTGCCTGTTCCTTCATGGTCTGAAATGAAATACAGTCTGTTCCCGATCCACATCGGCGACGTCAGGTTTCCATCCAGCTCAAGGAATTTGCTGAATTTTCCGTCCCCACCTTTGTCCTTCCAGAATTTTCCTCTTGCTCCTCCCTTGTATCTCTTCCACTGGGGCAGGTCTGCAGAATTGCGCGCAAGGACAATACCGTGCTTCCCGTACTCTATGGCAGTTGCAGGTCCCAGGTCGAGTGTTCTGTGTGTTTTCAGATCTGTTCCGAATTCAAGCAACTCTCTCCATCCGGGGAATGGCCTTCCAAAATCGGTGCTCACTATCAACTTCCCTTCAGGCGACCATCCGGCAATGGATGTCAACGGTGAACCAAAGTATGTGACCCTTCTGGTTTCTCCACCGGTGGAAGGCATCAGATATATTTCCGCAGATGTCTGAGTGGCGCTTCCGGCGCTTCTGAATGCAATCCACTTACCATCACGGGAGAATCTGGGTGTTGTAATGATGCCCATTCCACCGGCGAGCTTTCTGACGTTCCTGTCTCCGGTGTTAAACTCCCATAAATCGTCATCGTTGACGAATATTACACGCGTGTCTCTTACGTCTGGAAAAAGATAGTAACCATTCATGCAACGGATAAATCAGGAGCGGTTATTAAGCTTAGTCCCGTAGTGGAACCATCTCTGTCTGTGGATAGATATTCCGGGCATCTGTCATTCATTCGCTTTTTGACTGGAGAGCATCTTTTTCATTTGCGATTCGAGTCCACCGCCATCACTTTCCTGGTATTTGGACATCTGAACGAAAAGTTCACTCGTGAAGTGGCAGAGACTGCTGTGCCTTTCTTCCACTTTTTCAAAGCGTGGCGCTTCTGTAAAACAGCGTTCCCTGGCGAACGGGCATCTTGGCGCAAACCCGCATCCCGTCTGAGATGCATTCTCCGCCTGCTCGAATATTCTTTCACCGAGGACCTGGAAGAGATCTCCCTTTATGCCAACGCTTGAGACAAGCAATGCCATTGTGTACGGATGTGATGGTTTCGCGATGATGTCTTCCGTCCTCCCTTCCTCGACTATCTTTCCCCTGTACATCACTGCAATGCGATCACTGACGTATCTGGCAGAACCGATGTCATGTGTAATGTAAAGTATGGAGACGTGGTCTTCAATTTTCAGTTTCCTCAGCAGATTGAGGATGCCAGCCCTCAGTGACACATCAAGCATTGAAATCGGTTCGTCAGTAATGAGCACTTTCGGGTGAAGAACGAGTGCCCTGGCGATTGAAACACGCTGTCTCTGCCCGCCGCTCAACTGGTGCGGATACTTCCCCAGATAATCATCGGGCGGCGTAAGTCCTGCTTTTAACAGAGCCTCCTGCACCAGCGCGAGCATCTCCTTCCTTTCTCTTGTAACATTGTTGACCGAAAGAGGTTCAGACACAATTTCAAAAACCGAATGCCGTGGATTTAGGCTCTGATATGGATCCTGAAAAACAACCTGCACTGCTTTCCT
>DAHXLZ010000328.1 GCA_027365715.1 Methanomassiliicoccales archaeon
CGAAAGTCCCGTCGGACTGAGCGATGAGCAGCGCCCGACATTAAAATCATGCGGCAGCATTTTCTTGTGTGAGCGGATGGGCTGCGCCATTGCAGCTATCACCGACAGCCCCATCGTCGGCAGAACCTCATCCGGTTCAAAATGAGCGTTGAACTGCGGTATCAGTTCGAAATCCTCTTTGCCTGGTATATAATCGAGTGCTGCTTTGATTTCCCTGAATGCCGTGCGCTGCTCATCGCTCAGTCCGACGGGACTTTCGTCCAGGAAAAGAGTGTCGTCTTGCTTGACATAGATCCCATAAGTTGAGTTGACTTCTGCCTCTTCCTTGCAAAAGTGGCGTAGCAAGTGATTGAGGACGTCGTCGAACAATTTTTTATGAAGAATCCTGCCTTCATTTTTCAATTTGTCTGCAATCTGTTTTCCGGTTAGAATTTCAGCCTTGACGGGCCGGAGCTCAATCTCAAAGTATGGAAACTCCCCTTCAACAATCAACTTGTGTTTTGGAAGAATATATCCCTGAATGATGTCTTCTTCATGCTGGACTTCGACTTTGTCTCCTGTTTCCTTTCCATCCACAATTTCCTTCTCCCGCTTTGTCCAGAAAACCGAGACCCCGGTATTCCTCCTGCGAATTTTCTTCAAGTCCCTAAACTCGAATTCGGCCGTTTCTTCCCATTCTTTCCTGGCATCTCCAAAATCCTGATGCTCATTGCAACCAGGACATTTCACACGAACAGTCTCAACGTCTTCGTCCTTTCCGACTGTCCACTCTCTGAAGCAGAAAATACACCGCGCCTTCCGCGCTTCAGAATGCGCAGGTTTATCTGGCTGCGAAGCATTAATGTCATCGCGCTTGTCTTGCTCCTCCCGCTTGCCGGCGGGGGGTGCATTTTTCTTCATTTCTTAGCCCCCTGCTCAGCCCCTTCCTCTTCCTCTTCGTCAGCATTCACAAGTTTCTGAATCTTTTCCCATAGCTGAAACAGCCTCGGAGGCTCTTTATTCGGGTCGCGTGGAGCCTCTGACTTTGTATTGAAGTTAGAGGTCATTTCTCTTTATCCCAGCGTTTTTCTCGTAGAATTCAAAAACCTCGTCCAACACGTCACCGGAACTCCTGGGCTTGCCATCCCGTGCCATCATCTCGCCCTTGAGAACCCAAAGTTTCCGCCATGTCGTATCTCTCTTCACCACGATTGTTATCATTTCCTTTTCAGGCATATGTCATACTCCATATATGCAATATAGGAAACGGTATACATATACTTATAACATGCAACCTTTAATACGGGTTACTAACACAGCCCTGCGGGTGTGAGATGCGATGGAAGACATTCTGTCCGAGAAGTATGCGGTTCCTGTTCTGATATTCCTGTATGAAAGAGGACCAGAGAAGGTCAAGAAATATGACCTCCTGGAGGTCATTGGCTCCGGGAACACTATCGATAACCTGACACGCAAGTTGAGTGAAGCGGGGCTCATTACTATAGGTCAGAGAAATCTTCCGCGCAAGACGTTTTATTTGGCGTTGACGACTGAAGGCAGAACGATAGCACGACAGCTCTTCAGGGCTCGCTACCCGCCTCCGGACTGGTTCTTCTCCACGCAGATGCGCTTTCTGATATATCTTTACTTCAGCGACCCGGGCAGGGAGCTCAAAGGAGACGAGGCGGAACACTATGCCGGTATCGAGATGCGCGACGCGGAAGCTGCGGAGCTCATTGAAGAGGGATTAATAATTCCGCTGGGCGCCGGGGACACGTCAAAGGTGATTCGGTACAGGCTTACGCCAAAAGGCAAGAAAGTGGCACAGAAGCTCCAGGAAGCATATAATCTGATACAGCCAGTTCCAGGCGATGACGTCACATAAAGGTGATGTGCTTAGCTCCGTGCTGAACTTAACTTGCATTCCAAATCTCATATCGCAGGGGAATTGAACTGTAGGTCGTAATCCCGACGGGAGCATACCAATATAGGCTGCAGTTCTAATATTATGTCGATTTGTCGATGATGATAAACAGCCTCGTATCAGCGCTGTAATTTTCAGAGAGATGAGGCCAATGGGTTTCAATCCACGCGGCATGCAGCTGT
>DAHXLZ010000001.1 GCA_027365715.1 Methanomassiliicoccales archaeon
AGGACGATAGAATTGTTATGTACTTTTCCGATGAGGTCAAGTCAAAACTGGGGATTGGTTCGTCAAACCTTGTTTTTGACGGTCCAGAGATCGCGGGTGCATTCAAAGGCAGGATAAAGGACAATGAGGTAAGGATTGACAGATTCGGGGGAGAAGAAAAGGCAAGGAATATGCTCCAGGAGCTTGCATCAGAGATGGGTGTGATCGTAAAGAAAAATGCCCCTTCGCATGATGAGGAGTGGGACGTAGTTGGTTTCTATGAGAGAACGCACCCTGGCAGATGATTCCTGACTTCCCGCTCTGCCATTCGGCAATAGAATGAATAACTATTTTATTCGGCTGCCAGTTAACTACCGTGTGAATTCGCTTATAGATGGTCTTGGCCGGAGAATAAGCTATCTCCGTGTCTCTGTGGCAGACAGCTGCAATCTCAGGTGTGTTTACTGTATGCCGGCGGCAGGCGTGAAGTTTACACGCCACAGCGAAATGATGTCACCAGGTGAGATAGGCATGATAGTCAGGGCTGCGGCATCACTTGGAACAAAGGCAGTCAGGCTGACCGGAGGTGAACCGTTGACCAGGCCGGACATAGTCGATATTGCGGAAGAAGTCTCATCGGTTCCCGGAGTCGACGACGTGCCAGTCTCTACAAACGGTATATTTCTAAAGGGGATTGCCGGTCAGCTTCAGGCAGCCGGAGTCACAAGAGCAAATGTCAGCGTGGATTCATTGAAGCCTGAACGGTTCAGCAGCATTACAAGAGGTGGCGATGTTAATCGCGTACTCCAGGGAATGAAAGAGGCTGCTGACGCCGGTATGCACCCCGTCAAGATGAACACGGTATTGATGAAGGGTGTGAATGATGACGAACTTATTGAGCTCACTCGCTTTGCGCTGAATAATTCATACACTCTTCGCTTTATTGAGATGATGCCTCTTACAAGCAACGTATCGTTCCAACCTGAACTATTCTTCCCTGCCATGAGGGCAAAGTCAATTCTGGAGAAGAACTTCAGACTGACACCATCTTCATCGAAGAACGGTCAGGGACCCGCAGTGTACTACGACGTTGATGGTTTCGACACACAGGTTGGCTTCATAACTCCTCTCAGCGGAAATTTCTGCGACAGATGCAACAGGGTGCGAATTACATCTACAGGAAGGCTCAGAATGTGCCTCTTTGGCGATGCAATGGTAGACCTCATTTCGGTGATAAGGGAAGGAGGAGGTGTAGGCGATGTGGCTGAACTCATACGCGAGTGTATCTCGTTTAAACCCGAGAGACATTACCTGGAAGTCGGCCGGACAAGCAGCATTACGCTGGAAGCCATGTCTCAGATTGGCGGTTGAAAGGTTATTATTTACGTTCATGGAAATTCAATACAAAAAGTATATGAGCTGTCTTTTTAAATGAAGCCTGAAGGAGCAGTCTAATGACAAATGCCGACGACGCCTGTCCGATATGTGAAGCCAGAATAAGTCCGGATGCGCAGACATGTGATACGTGTGGTGCGGATCTCTCGCTGCTGAAGGGCGGGTCCGGTGCAGTTTACGTGTGCCCGGAATGCGGCAACGAGCTCCTCGAACGTGGTACGAAGTGTCCTAAATGCGGTGTCGAATTCGCGTCCGATTCAAAGACTGCCGAGGAGGTAATTTTTCAATGTCCTGTCTGCGGGGCTGAAGTTTCAGGGGATGCGAATAAGTGCCCCGGCTGCGGGGTTGAGTTCCTCAGCGATGATGACGCTTCTGCAGCGGAGGAAATTCCAAGAGCAGTGAACTCTGTTCCTGCTGTTGAACCCATGACTGCTCCTGACCTCAGTGAGCTGGAGACAGAACCACGGCTTACGACACATGAAGCTGTCGTGGCGAAGGTGGAGGAGAGCATTGATAAACAGCCCCCAAAGGCTGAAAGCATGGCTCCTCATGAACAGGTAACATACCGGTCAGGCACTCTTCCGAAGGAAGCAACTGACGCCGATGTTGAGAAACCTGGCACTGCTGTTGGGCGCCCTGCGAATGATATCGCGGAGGAAATTCCTCAGCGAACCGATGAAAAGGAGAAAAGAGGGCTTTTCGGCTTGAAGCTGGGCATGAGGCGGAAGGAGAAGAATCCTGAACAGTACACTGTGCCATCGACATCCATCCCGTCAAGTTCTCCGCAGATCGAGAAGAGACCACCTGCAAATTCTGCTATTGCGGTTGCCGGCTTGACTGAAAAGACATCACCACCGGTTAATGTTTATGCCACACAGTCCGAGGATTCCGAGATGCGTCTTGTGATTCAGGAGATACGTCCTTTACTGAAATTGGCCGGAAGCGTGAGTGCAGATATCACCGAAAGCAAGCAATATCTCGATATGGCTCTGGAGAATCTTCAGGGCGGTAAACTGGCGGATGCAGGCAAATATGCCAGACTGGCAAAGACATCAATTATCAGCGCCATTCAGGGGCACTTCAGCGAAAAACTCGAGATAATGCGTAAACAGATTGAGATTGAAGGAGTGGGCGGTGAGAGGAAGAAGTTTCTGGAATCCAGAATCACGGAAGTGTCTTCTTTCGTCAAGAAAGGCAATTATGATGAAGCTCAGAAGTTAACACTCGAATTCCAGTCTGAGATGTCTGCAAAGGCATCACAATACGGCGAGGCGCAGGAACTTTGCGATGAGCTGGAACAACTGCTCAACTGCGCCGATGATATCGGTATAAACTACAACGGCTCCAGAATGATTTACAACGAAGCGCGGAAGCATCTTGCGACGGGAGACTGGAGTTCGGCTCTGCTGCTGGCAAAACAATCAAAGGATTCACTTATGCGTTCCATTCCTGCAAAACTTTCAGATGAAATGAACAGGGCAAAGAATGAAATTATCGATGCAAAGATAAGCGGTTTGCAGGTAGGCGATATGATAGCAATACTCAAACAGGCAAGCTCAACTTACAACGAAGGCAAATACGACGAATCGCTTCGTTACATCAGTCATTTGAGAAGGCAGTTCACAAAACTTCGCTCTCCATAACGCCGAACGAATTCAACCGGAGTGTATTTTGTTGCAGTCTGCCGAATCTTTCGTCAGACCGGCAAAAGGTATTTACATCTTATTTCAATCTGGCCCAGAGGGCCCATAGCTTAGTCTGGTGGAGCGTCTGGCTCATAACCAGATGGTCGTCGGTTCAAATCCGACTGGGCCCA
>DAHXLZ010000053.1 GCA_027365715.1 Methanomassiliicoccales archaeon
TCTTCGTCTCTTCCGGCGTGAAAAAGCGAATGATGTTGTCAAAAAGGACAACACGCTTTTTCCCTCCAATGCCCGTGACAAACGCGTTGGCCATCCTGGATCTGGAACTTTCATTCATGACGTAGATGTTCAGTTCACCGAGCCCGAGCAATCTGAGCAATGACATGATTTCCTCCTTCGGCCTGCCTTCATCAAGGGGGCGTATATGATAGAAGAGCCTGAGCGCAAGAAGCGGAAAGAATCTTGAATAGGTTATGGTGAACAGTACGTATGCGGTGGCGGCAAATATCCACCAGAGATTTGAGGCTGTTATGAATGCAAACAGGATGATGGAAGCGCCTGCTGTTGTTGCAATGGAAACAAGCAATGCTTTCAGGCTGTCGAAAAACCATCGGAGATTGCAGGAAGTGGCTATTTCATTTTTCTTTTTTATCCGGTGTATTTCGTAAGCGAATGGCAGGCCTGCCGCATAAAATATGATGATTAATGCCGTAGTAAATATGGCGGTTCTGAAAATCCACGGGAGTGGTTCAAAGGACAGTGATATCAGCGTACTCGGACCGCCAAATATCAGTATGAGCAACAGAGAGAATGCAGCAACTGCGGAAGTTACCGACAACCTGAATATTAAGCCTGAAACGCTGCGTGCTTTCTGCCTGATTTCATCGTTGAACTCATAAGGATATTTCATCTCTGCAGTAATGGGAGATGTGATTTCATTTATCACCGGTGTATCAACCCTGTTGCACCCTCTGTTCAACGGCATTGTGTCAATTTCCGGCAGCCGGCAGGCATCACGCAGTCTCCTTCTCCTGACGCAGCCTTTCCAGCGTCCCCTTCTTATGTGCGAGATTAATCCCCGCACTTTCCTTGATTGTGGAGAGTGCAATGATCGACTTTGTCCGGCTGAAATGACCTGACCTGGAGAGTTTGAGTATTATTTCCTCAAGCGTGGTCATATTCTTTGTCTTTACCTTTATGATCAGGTCTTCATCTCCTGCCAGATGGTGGCATTCCTGTATGTCGCTGATGCTGTTGATGAGCTCTACAACCTTGGCATCGCCCAGCGAGCCGCCGGTTTTGAAATAGAGCATTATGAATGCGGTGATGTCGAGATCAACCTTTCTGGGGTCGACAAGCGTCGTGAATCCGGTTATGATGTTTTGCCTTATCATGGACTGCACGCGCTCATGAACGGTCGGCGCCGCAAGGTTGATCTGCCTGCTTATCTCCTTGAGTGGCGTTCTTGAATTCTTCTGCAGCAGTTCGAGTATTGTTACGTCTTTTTCATCCATCTGCGTACTATATCTGCTTTTATTCGGTTAAATGTTTCTATTTTCACTATTTTCTCGGTTTTCTGGCTATCAGCCGAATAATTTTCGGCAATATCCTTATATAGTAAATATTTCTAGGACTTTATTGAGAATAAACTAGGAAGTGATTAGAAATGTGGGATTTACTGATACTAAATTCAAGTATGCATAGCGACTCGAGAAGGAAAAACTATCTGAATCTTATCGCCGCAGAGGAAACCAGAAAAACGCCCAGGCTGACACATCCTGCCCGGAAATCTGGAAGTATCTTCAGCAGAATGGCAAAGAAGATACACTTCTGAGCAAGAAAAGCACGATTCCTTCCCAACCGATTTACGAAACACCTTAATTTTCTCCCATTGACCGATGGGAACCTTTTTTGCGCCATCCCGGTATTGCAGTGACGGGATGATATCTTGTCTCTAACGACCATCATTACCGGGAATGCTCCGGCAGCGATAGGGCCATATTCACAGGCAATCGATTCAGGAACCATTGTTTTCTGTTCCGGTCAGCTTGGATTGGACCATGTGCTCGGCAAGCTTGTTGCCGACGATGTGGAAGCTCAGACCGTCAGATGTCTTCAAAATTTAGACGAAGTGCTCAAAGCTGCCGGCCTGACATCGCTGAACGTTGCGAAGACCACCATATTCCTGACAAGCATGGGTGACTTCGAAAAGGTGAACAATGCATATGCTGCACATTTTGGTGCACACAAGCCTGCGAGGTCCACTGTCGCGGTAGCAGCTCTGCCCAGAGGGGCAAGGGTGGAAATCGAAGCGATTGCGGTCAGATGATACCCGATGGCTGCCGGCGCCGGTTCATGCAGGTGTTGAATTCCATACACGGCAACCCTGTCAACTTTCATTGATGCCGCGGCTGCCTCGCGGCCTCTGCGGTCCATGTCTGCTGCAGCAAGTGTTCCGGGCACGACGCAGTGAGCATGTGGTCACAGACCAATCTAGCGTGTCTGTCCGTGACACGGGCAGGAGGGGAAGCCTTCAAGTCTTACTCTTGGAGAAAAGTTGACATGGTCTGCATGGCATAATTTATTACATCTGATTGACATCTCAGTCCGTTTAATGTGTGGGGAACCAGGAGCAATGCCGACGGTCAGTCTCGCAGCAGACCTGTGATATCGCTGCTCACAGACTTCGGCAGCCTCGGTGGATATGTCGGCTCTGTAAAAGGCGTCATACATTCCAGAACCGACG
>DAHXLZ010000006.1 GCA_027365715.1 Methanomassiliicoccales archaeon
TAAATTCATGGGCTTTCGCGACCCATTTAAGTAAACCGCCATGCATCAACTGACATTGTATACACTGTGGTCATGCTAAACGAGTGTGATGCCCTGAACGTGCTTTGCACGATGCAAGGCACTCACGCAGATGAAAAAGCATCTTCTGGAAAAGCACCACCAGCCAGTTAGCACCTGGAAATGATTGAAGTTTCATACATCGGACAGGTAATCGTACTGTCAGAGATTGTTTGGTCTCCCGGTGATACTCTGGTGGTTGAGGGCTCTTCGTCTTGGAACGCGGTATCTGAGTGTCTCATCAAGCGGGCACTCGAGATATTCGCAGAGTGCTGCGAGTCGCTCCATGGTGAACGGCTGCGCTCCATTCAGCAGCTGCCTGACGCTCCACCCGGGATGCACTCTCGAACGGTAGCCAAGTATCCTTCCCAGCTGGTTTACACTTCCTGCTTTTTCAATAGCACTTGTAAGCAACGTTTCGCGGAAGTCGGCGGCAAGCCAGATTTTCTCATTTCGCATCCCAGGAGGAATATTCCTCATTTCTACGATTCCTTCTGCCATGTCTGTGGTTTAGCCCTGTTACTTTATATGCGAATTTTGGTTCAAGCGTTTTACAGCACAACGGATTTCGTAGTTTTGTGCCTAATTTTAGCATGCAAAGTCCATGACAAAAAAACTAATGATGTAGATATGATTCTGGAGTGTGCCCGATATCAAATCAAATACTCTGCCGGAAGACATGTATGCTGTCTGTTTCAGAAAGCATGGCGACTCCAGCGTGCTGCAACCAGAACGTCTGCCCTTACCGCTGACCGGCCCGGGTAAAGTGTTAATCCATGTTGAGGCAACGTCAGTTAACAGGCTTGATGTGGCAGTCAGGAAGGGTTTCCCGGGTCTCTCTCTGCATTTTCCGCACATACCGGGAAGCGACGCCGTTGGCCGGATTGTGGATACCGGAAAGGAGATGTCAGGCTTTACTCCGGGACAGAGGGTGGTGATAAATCCGGGAATAGGCTGCGCGAAGTGCAATCGCTGTCTTTCCGGAAAAAGCAGCCTTTGTGAGCATTTCGTCATCATCGGCGAACACATCAGCGGTGCCTATGCAGAATACCTCTCGGTGCCTGAAATAAATTTGAAAGCCGTTCCGGACGGATATCCTCTTGTCAAGACAGCTGCTGCCCCCCTTGTCTACCTCACGGCATGGCATTCGCTTGTTTCCAGAGCAGGATTAAGATTTGGTGAAAGGGTTCTGGTTTCAGGAGGCAGTGGGGGGGTGTCTACCGCTGCCATCCAGATCGCCAGGCTTTTCGACGCGCACGTTGTGACAACAACAAGGGCAAAGGAAAAAGTGGACCGGCTGCGCAGACTCGGAGCGGATGAAGTTATCGTAACAGAAAAGACAGATGGGTGGGCAAAGGCATATCTTGCTTCTGGCGGACGTCCGGTTGATATTGTCGTGGACTCGGTCGGCTCGGCCCTGTGGAAGGACAGTATGCGCCTTCTGGACAAGGGCGGCAGGCTTGTCAATTACGGCAGGACATCCGGCGGCGAAGTTTCCATGGAGCTGGCCTTTCTCTTCTGGAAGCAGCTTCAGGTTGTTGGATCAACAATGGGCGATCCTGATGAGTTTGAAACAGTTATGAATCTGATTTTCAGCAGGAAGCTGGATCCTGTTGTTGATAAAGTATTCTCGCTGCGTGACGCTTCTGCCGCACAGGATTATGTGGAAGCGTCGAAGCACACGGGCAAAATTGTACTGCTGAGCGGTGAGCATGATTCAGGCACCGGCACAGAATGAGATATCAGCGCCCGGATGAAAAAGGCAGTCGAGTCGGTTTTGAATTAGCTCACCCGGTAAAAGAATCCTTAAATAGCTATTACAACGATCGAATTGCAGTGATTTGTATGTTTGACGTTGTACTGACAAGTAAAGCGATTGAAAAGGTAAAGACACTGATGCCCAAGGAGGGCGGGAACCAGACGTTCCTCAGGGTATATGTTGCAGGCGGTGGCTGTGGCGGCTTCAAGTACGGCTTGAGTTTTGAGAACAAGGCCGATATGCTCAATGATTTTCAGGTGGAAAAGGCGGGCCTCAACATTATCGTGGACAGGGAGAGCGCGACGTACCTGGAAGGCACGGAAATCGACTATGTGGACAGTCTCGAGGGCTCCGGCTTCACTTTCACAAACCCCAATGCAAAGAGCACCTGCAGCTGCGGTCAGTCATTTACTGCCTGAAGGCTGCTTTGAAGGCCGAGTTTTCTGAAGAGGAGCTTTTTTCCCTCTTCAGCATTGTCCAGCCCCAGCACAAATTCAACCCTTCCATCCTTCTTGCTCAGAATGTATGTTGAGTTTACCTTTATCCTCGATCTGTCGAGTTTCTTCAGCAGCTTTGCGAGGGAGCCCGGTTTGTCATCTATGACAACCGTGACTATCTCCTCCTCGGTAAATTCATACTTGCCGTGATTGAGCATTTCCCTGCAAGTCAGCTCATCTGAAGTGATGAGCCTTACATGCCTGGAATTGCGCGAACTGCTCATCGCGATCGTGACTATGTTTATGCCATTGTCTCCGAGCATGTCGGTCAGCCCGGCGAGCCCACTGCCTGCATCCCCCAGGACGACGGTAAATTCCTTCGTTTTTACCCCTCTATGGAAGAGTGTGTTATCAATATTTCAACCTTCTTTAACCAATTTGCCCGGACGATTCCATTCTTCGCCCATCCTGATTCTTTCTGCCGTGGATGGATGTGTTGCGAACAGCATCCTCCTGAACCATGGCGGATTATCATGCATGAGGTTGATGTCGCACAGTCTTTTTTCACCTGAAATGAAAGCGGTTGGGTCGCCGCAGGCATTAAGGGAAAAGAGATCTGCCTGTCTTTCCCTCCTTCTGGAGTTGTAATTTATGATTGGCGACAGTGCCGTTCCCACGAGCATGAATGTTAACGAGAACAGCAGCAAAAGAAACGGATCTGTTCTTGAGTACACCCAGTGACCTTTCAGCGCCGCTGTGTAAACCAGGTAAATCAGGAAGGCCGACACGTATGCAATTACAGTGTTCACAATTGTCGACTTGAGGCTGTCGCCGGCAACATAGTGCCCGAGTTCATGAGCTGTTATGCTCTTCGTCTCTTCCGGCGTGAAAAAGCGAATGATGTTGTCAAAAAGGACAACACGCTTTTTCCCTCCAATGCCCGTGACAAACGCGTTGGCCATCCTGGATCTGGAACTTTCATTCATGACGTAGATGTTCAGTTCACCGA
>DAHXLZ010000080.1 GCA_027365715.1 Methanomassiliicoccales archaeon
GCACCCATTCTGCCCATACGGTTGAAAAGAGGACCCGAATACAGAAGAGAAATATATGAAATGAAGACGGTAATGAGAATTGATACAACAACGAATGTTTCATCGGTTACACCTTTTGCCTCTCCGAAGAATATAATCACGGTTGTTATGGCGCCGGGACCGGCAAAGAGCGGTATACCAAGCGGTACGATCCCGACAGATTCCTTGGCGAGAGCCTCATCCGCATCCTCCCTGGTAGCTTTGGATCTTGGATTCTCGCCCTGTATCATCGAAAATGAAGTGTTGAATAGAAGTATTCCGCCTGCAATTTCGAAGGCGGGCAATGTGATACCGTAAATTGCAAAAATTATCCTGCCGAATAAGCCGAACAGTATCAGAGCGCCAAGCGTAACGTAAACTATTTTCATAATCACTTTACGTTTCAATGCTGGCTCATAACCGGTTGTCAGCATGTGAAAGAATGGTACGTTACCAATCGGATTCACGACCACAAAGATGGCAGCGGCAGACGCCAGAAAAAATGCAAAATCCACTACCGTAGCCACATCCTCCTGTCTATCATGGAATGCCCGCCGATTAATTAATTTCTTACATTTACACAACGACTTTTCTGAACACACTGACATATCCAGTGTGGCCGAGCGTGTCAAAACTGTGTCTGCTGGCCCCTTCTGAAATGTCAAGTCTGCGGAGTATGACTTCAAAACTTCTCTCATGCATAAGACAGCTTGAACCCGCAGTCACGACGGTCTTCTCAGTCTGATTTATCGTTGGTGAATAAACTGTCAGAATACCACCCGGTTTGAGTGTGATGCAGGCAGAATGTATGACAGCCCATGGATCCGGTACGTCTATGACCATTGCGTCCGCGTAATCAGGCATCAGTGGTGTGCGTATGTCACCGACAACAGGACGCCAGGACGACTGAAAGCCGCATCTGGTGACATTTTCCAGTGCGAGAAGGACATACTCCCTTCTCAAATCGACAGTAATGACTTCACCGAGAGGGTGTACTGCATTCAGTAGCGCAACTGTGAGACTTCCAGATCCCGCACCCCCTTCAACCACACAGGATCCTGAATGTATTCCGAGAGATTGCACAATCTGAGCTGCATCTTTGGCTGTGATGATCTGAGGTCCTCTGGATATGCCGTTCAAAAAATCATCCAGCGTTGGCGGCAGAAGGGTAAAAGATTTACCCGCCACCGACACATTCCTGCCAAAGTCCGATGCCGACAAATGAGTTCTGTCTACAATTCCAAGTCCGTTTACCCTGACCAATCCTGTACCTTCCGGCACAATATGGCGCTTTCCGTCCCGGCTTAAAAGCAAAAATGCGCACACCTGCAGAACGCCCTGCTGTCAATTTGTTCGCTGTTATAAAGTATTTTAGAGCAACCGGAAGACTTGCGACCATTCCCTGCCACACATGGCAGTGTTACATTTTTCCAATATCACTTTTAATATACAGATATCACTTTCAAGCCGGTAATGGCCTATGGCAATGCTGAACAATTACATCACGAAGGAGACTTCAAGAGCAAAGTCCAGGAAGGATGTGCCTGCCGATGAAATGGGCAAGTTACTCTCACATGCACTTGCTTATCTGCAGCAAAGCAGAAAGTACGTGTGGGATTCAAACATAAACGGCATAAATGTCAGATACACGGGAAATAGCGAACATCAATATGATTTCTGGAGAGAAAACTGGTGGCCCGCACCGAATAACAGGGAGTCCCTTCCGCACGCGTTTATCTATTCAGTTATCGGGGTGCCGGACATGGAGCCCCATGCTTTCTATTCGCCGCAACTCAACACCGCACTTTTCATCAACACTGAGTACTACGGGCAGGCGAAGAGCTGGGCGCTTGGGATGGCCGCCGCCGTTCTGGAAATGCATTACAACACACATTCAATACATGGTGCGTGCGCTGAACTTGACGGAAGAGGTGTGGTAATTGTTGCACCTACAGGAACTGGTAAAACCACCCAGGTGAACAAACTGTTCCAGCACCAGCAGGGGAAAGTAATCGGTGATGACTGGGTGTATATCGAGCACCCGACAGGCCTCAAGAGCGGGGTGGGACACAGATTCACAGTGAGACAACCTGAAAGACGGCTCTACGTGAGAACTGAAAATGAGGAAAATGAGCCCTGGCTGAGATCGATCCTGGACGGCTGCAAGTGTGAAAACGTTGTAGTGAGGAAACAGGATTGCCAGAATCAGCTTTGTTGGAACAGGTGTGAAAAAGGAGAGCGCAGGTGCGTGTTCGATGATGGCCGCGAGTGGTGTTTTTATGCATTCGGCAATTCAAGGGCGCTGCTTCCAAGGGAATGGATGGGTGGTGAGGAAAAAGTTGGAGACTCTGCCAAACTTGACCTCCTCGTACTGCTGAGAAGGGACTCGACATCACCTGCACAGGTCAACCTTGACCCTGACGCTGCGGTGGTAGTGCTTACGGAAGGCAAATACATGATAAGACCCGGCGCCGGCCCGAAAGAAAAATGGGGCACCATGGCTCAAGAACCGTGGTATAATCCATATCTCCTTGTCAGAGACGACAGGAGGCAGGAAGAATTTTTCAGAAGAGAAATAGAGTCGTCACGGTGCATACTGCTGAATACAGGTGTTGAAGGGATACAGCAAACCCATGACAGAATAGTCAGAGAGTTGAAGAGTACCGCCTGAGTTCAAGCAATGCTCTGTCCGATGCGGGCAATGGCGTGTCCGCACCGGATGCACTTTATATCGTA
>DAHXLZ010000086.1 GCA_027365715.1 Methanomassiliicoccales archaeon
TATGGGCAATCCACATATCCGCCGCCACCCTTCCACTATCCAGAGAATAGGCTTTTGCCACATCCATCGGGTATCCAACGCCTTTGTATACGTCGACAAAGCGACCAAATGAGACTATTCTTCCTTCCAGCCTGCTTCCCGAAAACAGTTTCATGTTTATCCCGTCGACAACAGAATCGAGTTCATCTGCCATCCCGACGTCATACGGCGAAACAGATGCCGTCAGCAGTTTCATGACACCTCCCGCTCCGCTTGCTGCTGTACTGTCCAGCCTTGAATGAAGGATCCTGCCAAACTTTCTTTCAACATCCTTTCTGATGTATGTTGCCGCCGCCTCATCCCTGACAAAAGCCGTCAGCTTGAACGGTTCCCATTCAGGTGCCGTGCGTGTAAGCGTGAATGCCGCATAGCCGGCACCCAGCCCCCCGCCTCTGTAACTGACAGATGAGATGCCTTTGACAGGAACACTGCTGGCGATCCTCATCGCATCCTTCTTCCTGATCATGCCAAATATGCCGCAACCGTCTTTGACAACAGGTAACTGGCCTTCTTTATACACACTGCCAGCCATAATTATCACCCGGGTCCAGCAGCTTTAAGGCCCAGCTCATTTCTCCACCACACATCCATGTCAACGGCCCTCAGCAGCTCCCTGTTTCCTGTAAGGGAGGAGCTTACCGAGCTGATTCCAGATGCGCCTGCAAGCAGCTTCATCTCTCTTTGCATGCCTGCAACCATATTTTCAAGCAGCTCACGCAGCACAATACTGTTACCTCCACCAGCGGCACAGGCAATTTCAGCAGCCTTGCGGAAACCTGCTGCGTCTGCGCCGAGTGCTACGAGCTTGAACACATCTTCTGCCCCTTTGATTGAATTATCCTCCGCGAGGATGGTCATCTTTTCCCTCACGCCTTCATCCAGAAACAATCTGTCTGCGGCCGAGACAGTGAGCTCCAGAGGTGTATCGGAACGGGCATCATCCATGTCAATGATAATGCCTGAGAATTCCCCTTCCTGCCAGTCGATACCCGCGAGTTTTTCGACTGTGGCTGATGAAGATGGGCACCTTATCAATATGGAATGCAGTTTGCTGCACTGGCTATCTCCGCGTTTCAGTATATCAATTTCATCGATATCCGCCGTTCTTATGTATGTGTTTGAGGCGGTATTGCCGCAGCGTGACATCAGACGTCCGCCGGTGCGCTTTGCATCACGCTGTTCACTATCCAGAATGAGGCCCATTTCAGATGCAACCCTCGCAAACACAGTGTCATCTGCATCATTTCTTCCCTGCAATGCATGTGTGAAGAAAAAAGGCGATGAGAGTCTGATGCTTCCGTTGCATATGTGCACCGATGTCTCAATTTCCTCTCTATATGGGTCTATGCTTGGTCTGGTAACCTGTGCACCGTCACACACGATTCTGTCGAGCGGTCTTACCGGCTCACCTGCATTTCTCACTGTTCCGGTTCCCATGCTTGAAATGACCGCTTCCCGTGGAGAGTTACCGGAGGCGCCTGAAAGCTCTCTGAGAGACCTGATGGAATCATCATCCCATCTGCTGTTTTGAACCGCATGTCCCGTCTCTGTTACAGTGTTACCGTATTCAGGCACTGACGAATGACTGTCATCTTCCTGAATGCCAAGTATGGAAGTGAGTTCACCCTGCCCGTTTCCTGAAATGTGCAGCAGATGCCGGTTGCCAATGAGTTCGGAAAGAGTGTGCACACCGGCAGCGGATATTATTTCTCTCATCTCCTCGGTCCAACCTGTAATCAGATTGGATATCCAGAGTATCGCCTGCTCCTGTGAAATCAGCCTTTCCGGTACCTCCCCTGCCTTGTTCGTGATTAACGCAGGGCAGAAACCCGTGTGGCATTTGTGAACCATCAGACAGCCCAGCGCCAGTAGTGTCGCTGTACCCAGACTCGTCATGTCTGCACCAAGGGCCATGAGCTTTACTGAGTCTTCAGGTGTGCTGACCCTCCCTCCGGCAATGATGGTAAAGTTTTTCCTCAAGCCTTCCTTCCTCAGTACCCTGTCAACTGATGGTATGGCGAGCTCAATCGGCATACCGGTGTTGTCACGGATGACCCTCGGCGCCGCTCCTGTTCCGGCGCCTGCACCATCTATTATTATGCCTGCAGCTCCCATTCTCGCGACGCCCGCAGCTATGTATGTGATATAGTTTGTGGCAGCAACCTTAACCAGCACTGGTTTGCCGGTTGCGTGTTTCAGTGCGGTTATCCTCTGGCCCAGGTCTTCTATTGAATATATGTCATGGTGCGGCGCAGGTGAAATGGCATCTCTGCCAATCGGTATGCGCCTTGCAGCGGAGATTGGAGCTGTGACTTTCGCCGCCGGCAGGTGCCCGCCGATTCCCGGTTTGGCCCCCTGCCCGATTTTAATGACAACAGCTCTACCCTTGCAAAGTGATGATGCGTCGACTCCGAATCTGGCCGAAGCCCACTGGACAGTGATCCTGTCACACTCAGCTATTTCGGGCATGAGCCCTCCTTCGCCTGTCCCGGCGATAACACCTGTCCTGTCGGCAGCTCTTGCTATTGCTATGTTGGGCACTCCGGACAGCGCTCCAAAGGACATGTCTCCGAGATAGAGGGGAGATGAGAGTACCAGGTCGGGGCTGTTGCAGAAAATCGAGCGCATATCTACAGAGGCTGCCTCAATGGCTCTACCACTTTCCCTCTTGATGAATACACGGTCAAGTATTCTGTCAGTTCTGTGATCCTGCGGTATAAATTGTTCCTGAGTTGAGTGTCCGGACAGGGAGAGCTTTCTGATATGCTCTATTTTCCAGTCATCCCAGAATTCGTTGCTTTTCTTCCGGGGCAGCGGTCTGAATGTATTGATTACCACGCTATTCTTTGCCAAGTTGATTAATAGCAATCAAAGGAAGTATTTTACCTTTTCGTCCAATATGTTCGATTTTCGGCGTTACACTTAAGCCAGCGTCTTCGCAGTTTGGCTGACAGGCAATCACTGTTTCCTGACGAAAAGGCTCCTCAGCTCTTTACCGACATCTTCGATCTGCTCCTTCTGGGCTTCATCCCTCTTCTTTCTCAGGGTCGGCATTTCCCTGTAATATTCATTCATCCATTCTTCCGCAAAGCTGCCGTCTCTGATCTCCGAGAGGACCTTTTCCATATTGCCTACAACATGCTCATCTATGATTCTGGAGCCTCTGGTCCTGCCGCCATACTCGGCAGTATTGCTGACATTGTCCCACATGTTTTCTATCCCGCCGGTCTGGATAAGGTCAACGATTAGTTTGAGCTCATGCAGCACTTCGAAATAAGCGACCTCAGGCTGATAGCCGCTGGAGACGAGCAGCTTAAACGCCCTTCCTATGAGTTCTGCAACTCCACCGCAAAGCACCACCTGTTCGCCGAAGTTATCCGTTTCCGTCTCCTCTTTGAAGGTTGTCCTGATGACACCGGCCCTTGTGGAACCTATCCCTCTGGCAATTGCAAGTGCAACACTGAAAGCATTGCCCGAATAATCCTTTTCAACAGCAACCAGCGACGGAGTACCGAAGCCCTGAAGGTACGTGTTCCTCACCATTGCTCCCGGTCCCTTGGGTGCCACCATTATGACGTCAACCCCTTCAGGCGGCTCGATCCTGCGGAAGTGTATGTTGAAGCCGTGACCGAACTCGAGCGTCATTCCTTTCCTCAAATGTGTGGAGACGTCGCTGGCGTAGACATCCGACTGCACCTCGTCAGGGATGAGCATCATCACAATGTCTGCTGCTTTGACCGCGTCAGGCACACTGGCCGGTTTGAAGCCATCAGACTCCGCGATCTTCCAGCTCTCTCCGTTCTTCCTGAGACCGACAATGACATCGGCGCCGGAGTCCCTGAGGTTCAGCGCCTGCGCCCTTCCCTGTATGCCGTATCCTATTACCGCTATTCTCTTTCCCTTCAGGACACCCATGTCGGCATCTTTGTCGTAGTATGCATTAACCATCCTTTCACCTTCGTATCAGCCCAGCCTTTCCTGCGGGTTCATTTCCTTTTTTGTCTGTGCGGTGTTCCCTTCGGCCTCGCTTCCGCCAAGCTGGTGTTCTGCGTCCACGACGCCCTGGATCCGCTTGATTGATTTTATTGCCCTTAACGCATCTCCATCGTTCTTTACATCGACATTAATCTTATTGAAACTGCACTCACGTGAGAAGCTGAGCTTCTCGATACTGATGTTTCTCCTGCTGAACTCGAATATGACTCTCTGAAGCACTCCTTCCTGATCATCTGCCGAAATTCTTAATCTGGCTGTCATTCACATCCCTCCATTTGCACCGGCCGTATATTGTTCCGTTCTTGCCTGCCCACGGCGGTGTCATCGGCAGGCAGTCTTCGTTTACGTCGAGCTTCATGTCGGCGACGAACGGCACGTCGCTTGCAAGCCCCCTCTGTATTGCTTCTGCGACCTCTCCGGCCCTTTCGACGGTCACACCTTCTCCACCCATCGACTCGGCAAATTTGACAAAGTCGGGGGATATCCTGTAATCTGCAGCGAAGATATGGCTGTTGTAAAACTGCTTCTGAAACTGTCTTATCATTCCGAGGCTGCCGTTGTTCATCACAACAACAAACACAGGTATATTGTTCTCCACTGCGGTGGCAAATTCTCCGAATGTCATCTGGAAACCGCCGTCGCCCGTAAGGCACACGACCTTCGTGCCGGGCTCCGCGACCTTCGCTCCTATGGCTGAGGGAAGACCAAAACCCATTGTTCCCAGGCCGCCGGATGTGATGAACCTCCTGCGCTCCTTCACCTCGAAGAAGTGTGCTGCAAACATCTGGTGCTGTCCCACATCAGTTGTGATTATCGCATCATCGGGCAGGAGTCTTGACAGTTCGCTAATGACCTTCTGCGGTTTCAGCGGCGATTCGTTCAGGTCAAAGTCACACTGACAGAACGATCTGACGGCAATTGCCCTCGCCGTCCACTCCAGGCGCTTCTCCGGCTTTCTTTCCACCATCCTTTTGAGCACCTCCACCACTTCGCCGCAGTTGCCTGTCAGGCCAACCACGTTCTTCACATTTTTTCCTATCTCAGAGTTGTCTATGTCGATATGAACGATACCTGTCCTTGTCAGGAATTCTCCAGCCTTCCCGGTGGTGCGGTCGCTGAATCGTGTGGCTATAGCGAGCACGACATCCGCCTCTTCGAGCAGTAGTGTCGAGGAACGTCTTCCGTGCATACCGGTCGTACCGAGCGCAAGCGGATGATCCTCCCTGACAGCTCCTTTGCCCATCACCGTCGAAACAACAGGGGCTCCCAGTAACTCGGCGAGCTCCAGTATGGCAGTTCCGCAACCAGCCCACTTTGCTCCACCGCCGACGAGTATCACAGGTCTCTGTGATGCATTAATCATAGACAGTGCTGAAGGCAGGTTGGAAAGATCAGACGGTGTCGATATGGCTGCAGGTGCCAGATGCGGCTCTCCTGAAAGCTCATTGGCAACAGTATCTGATGGCAGGTCTATGGCGACAGGGCCGAATCTGCCGCTCATCGCTACCGCAAATGCCTTCCCTACAAGGTACGGTATCTCTTCAGGCGCCCTCACTTTGAAATTACTCTTCGTAACTGGAATCATCATATCAAATGTGTTGGATTCCTGAAATGCATCGTTTCCCATCATTTTCGTGGATACCTGACCTGTCATGCAGATCATCGGTGATGAATCGAGGTAGGCTGTTGCCACGCCCGTAATCATATTTGTTGCTCCCGGACCAGAAGTTCCGAGGCAGACGCCCGCCCTGCCGCTGACTCGGGCAAAGCCATCGGCCATGTGCGCTGCACCTCCTTCATGTCTTGTGAGCACATGACGAATTCCGTCAGACCGGATCTCATCGTAAATGGCAAGATTCGCACCTCCGGGTATGCCGAAGATCGTCTTCACGCCGTGCTCCGCCAGAGTATTAATTAATAACTTAGCTCCTCTCATTCAACCATCTCCCTGAAACGCCAGAACCAGAAAGTTGGCTAGTTTCAGGTAATGAAGTGCAACAAGTCTGCAATGATGTGGATCGTCCTTGTTTCCCGGGCACTTCTGATTTTCATCCTGATGCG